>NZ_JAVLBN010000089.1:0-3702 GCF_031581065.1 Salibacter sp. | reverse complement strand
CCGTTGAGGCAGCATCAGGGAAAAACCTCGAAATAGATCACGATTTTGAAAACCCCGATGAGTTTTCGCAAAAGCTGTTTTAGTTAATTCAACAACATCTGCACGCGCGGATGCTCGATCTTTTCTCTCAGCACTTCAAACTTGCTCTCAATATCAGCGAGTTTTGCCTCAATCGCTTTTATACGATCGGCATCTTCTTTTTTCATTGATTCTTCCTCACCGTATTTCTCATTGATGGTTTCGAGCTCCGTTTGGTAGGCATCGCGAATGCGAACCATTCCGTCCACTGCGTAATAGAGCACAAACCACTGTTGATCGGCATTGGCTTCTTTATCGAGAATCTTTAATGCTTTATCTCTAAACTGGTCAGATCCAATTTCGGCTGAGTAGTTGCTCAACAGCGACATATACGAAATGCGCGAAAAGCCTTTGATTTTCTTGTCTAATGAAAGGAAGTAATCTTGTTTCCCTTCCACGCCTTCTTCAAGATAGATTCCGGCAACTGTCATCAACACTTCACCATTTTCAGAACCCTCCAGCTCTCCGGCTTTTTCGAGCCCTTTTTCCGGGGCAATTTTGTAAAGCGCGTCAAGAGCCGATACAAGCACATAATAACTGCTGTCTTTGAGCGCATTTTCCAAAAGCGGAACAACTTCTTCATCTGCATATTTTGGCAATAAGTTGATCGCAGTAGATCTCACTTCAGAGTCTTCGTCATTCTTTGACAGCTTTTTTAATTTTCCAACAACTGTTGTGTCGTATTCTGCAGGCATCACTTTCAACATGGAAAGCGCTTTTTCCTGAATTCCGGAAATTGAATCATCCAGCGCTGCAATAGCTGTTTTTGCTGCTTCATCATTTTTGCGCAAATGTTTTTGAATTTCGTTGAGTGCGGTGAGCTTTGCGTAGAAGAGTGAACTCTCATTGTATTGCGCTACCCAATCTTCAACCGGTTTTTGCTCATCGATCTCGGCCAGCAACATTTTCTCCATGTCGAAGTTGATCCATTCCGGCTCTGACCGAAAATCAAAACTGAATGTTTGTTCCAAACTATCTATCTCAATTTCACGCTCAATCGTTGCTCCATTGCTCATGTGAAACGCAACGATTACCGGAAGCTTGTATATCGGAAATTCTGTCGCATCCTGATCTTGCGTTACCATTACCTTTTGAACACCCGTTGAGTCGATGTAATCGTACTGAACGGTGAGTTGAGGATGACCTTCATCGAGGAACCACTGGTTGAAGAACCAATTGAGATCTCTTCCAGAAACTTCTTCCATTGCGAGGCGCAACTGGTGAATTTCAACGGGCTCGTATTTATTTTCTTTCAGGTAGTGGCTGAGTCCGGCAAAGAATGCTTCGTCACCCAAATACTTGCGGAGCATGTGCAATACGCGACCACCTTTTGCATACGAATGCCCATCAAACATATCGCCCGGTTTGTCGTGATTGAAGCGAATCAGATCCACATGCTTTCCGCTGTCAAATTCTCTCAAATAACCCTGTAAATCCTGGTGAAGATGCATATCAGCACTTGCCCTGCCGTATTTGTATTCACGCCACAGATACTCGCCATAAGTAGCAAAACTCTCGTTGAGCGGGAGGTTTGCCCACGACTCGCACGTTACGAGATCACCAAACCAGTGGTGGATGAGTTCATGAGCAATGACATCTTCCGGACTATCATCAATCAGCTCGCGTTTTGTCTTTTGAGCAAATTCACCAAAGATCACTGCCGAGGTATTTTCCATAGCGCCCGATACGTAGTCTCTCACAACAACTTGCGAGTATTTTGCCCACGGATATGGATAATCAAACAATTCACTGTAAAATTCAATCATCTCAGGAGTGTCGCCAAAAATTGCCTGAGCATGCTCTTCGTATTCCGGTTCTACGTAGTAATCCACGAGCATACTGTCTCGCCACGAGTCTTCCACAACAGCAAACTCACCAACAGCCATCATAAAGAGGTACGGAGCATGACGTTTTTCCTGCGCCCACACATCAGTGCGTGTTCCATCTCCATTCAGTGAAGAATACTGGAGCTTCCCGTTAGAAAGTGTCTTGTATTTTTCCTGAACAGTAATCGAGATTTCCTGCGTTGTTTTCTCATTTGGCGAGTCGATTGTCGGGAACCAGCAAGAACTCGACTCGGGCTCGCCCTGTGTCCAAATTTGTTTTGGTTTGTTGGGGTTTTCACCTAATGGATTGATGAAATAAAGTCCTTTTGCATCGCTGATGGCTGAGCTTCCTTTAAGCTCAAGCTCATTGGGTTTTGCCGTGTATTCGATGAAAAGTTTGAATGTATCGTTGCGGGTATAAGCACTATCCAGGTAAACTTCAATTTGGCTGCCGTCATAGTTGTAATCTACCGGGTTACGGTCAGATCCACTTACAAGCGAAACTTCGTTTACATCAAAGCCTTTGGCGTCAATCTTAAACGACTCCATGTCGTAGAAATACGGAGTAAAATCGAGCCATGCTTTTCCATAGAGGTATTGCTTTTCCCAGTCGAACTTGACATCGAGTTTTGTGTGAATGAGATCTGCCACGCGCGTTTCAGCCGCTTTGTAAGGCTGACGTGGAGACGGCTCTTCAACGTGAAGCGTGTCCAGCTCCACTACTTTTCTCGGCTCCGGTTCTGACCCAATATTCAACAAAGAACAAGATGTAAACGTCAACGATACGGCTGCTACTGCTAATAATCTTTTCATCTGTGAGGCTTTTTGGATGTAGCTGTAAAGAATACACGGCAAAAATAAACATCAAGAGCGTATTTTTATCGTGCAGGATTCATCACTACATTTGTTTTCTCCGTTTTTCGGTTTAGAGAGCGTAAAACTAAATTATATTTGTGGCATGCATGAAGTAAAAATAAACGACAATTCATATTCGGTTGATTTCACAGCAAATGACTTGTTGAGCGGTAAAGTCAACGACAGCGATTTTGAACTCGACCTCATTCAAATTGACGACACGCATTACCATTTGATTCACGAAGGTAATTCATACAACATAGAAATTGTGAATTATGACAGTGAAGAAAAGGCCGCAAAGATTAAGATCAACGGAAAAGTCCTGGAACTCGATATTCGCGATAAATTCGATATCCTTCTCGATAAAATGGGACTGGCCGATCTCGCCAACCAACAAATTTCTGATGTAAAAGCACCAATGCCGGGAATGGTACTTGATATTCAGGTTGAAGCGGGACAGGAAGTTAAAACCGGAGAGCCTTTAGTCGTTTTAGAAGCCATGAAAATGGAAAACGTGATCAAGTCACCAACAGATGCAGTTATCAAATCAATTGATGTGGATAAAGGTATTGCTGTTGAAAAGAATGCCACGCTTGTTTCTTTTGATGTTTAAATCTCACACTACTCACATAGACGCTCGCAGCTTTTAACATCTTGTTGCTTGGGAGTGGCTGATCTTTGTTGAAACCCATATAGACCTGACTCATTTCCACTCCGCACTCTTCGTCAGGTAAGTATAGCCAATTCAACATATCGTCAACCTCGGCCCCAGGTGCATCTATTTCCAGAGTTTTGGGAGCAACTTCCTTTCTGTCGGACAAAAACGAGAGCAGGAAAGAATTCGGCTCCACTTCCCTTTTCGTTTTATTATCTTGAATTTCATGTGCCTTTGTTCTGGGGAAGATAAGTAGTTTTCAAGTAAGTTGCTAAACACTTCACATTA
>NZ_JAVLBN010000088.1:0-3877 GCF_031581065.1 Salibacter sp. | reverse complement strand
TTTTCGTCTTCATGAATATTCACTGCAGGTGAAAATTCATTTCCGTTGTAAAAATCATTGTACACATCAGAGCCAAAAAATGATGGTACAAAAGGCCAGTTGTTTCTTCTTGCTAATTTCATAATTCTATTGTTTTAAGTTTTTTGTTTTTAAAATTTGTTCGTTTGCATAAAATCAATTCATGTACCAAAACAAAAGACTGATATCGAGTCGGTAATTTAGACGGTCAGAACCGAAATACCATGTCTTTTTGACTGGTTTCGTGAGTTTTAGCTGACATTTTTACTGAATCAACTGAGCATTTGTATTAAGTAGGTAAGTGAATTACATTTGACAGCGAATAAGACAACCTAAATCACGATAGATGCAACAAGAAGCAACTGTAGAAGAATCACTCGAACATAAAGCAAAGGCATGGACATCAGCCTTTTTTGATGAAGAAATAAGAAATGAAGTTGAAGAACTCCTCGAGCAAGGTGGAGATGCACTGGCTGATGCTTTTTATAAAGATCTGGAATTTGGAACAGGCGGAATGCGCGGTATTATGGGTGCCGGCACAAACCGAATCAATAAATATACAATTGGTCAGGCTACTCAGGGATTGAGTACTTACCTCACAAGACAATTTGAAGGTGAGCAAATAAAAGTGGCAATCGCCCACGATTGCCGACATAACTCCAGGAAGTTTGCTAAACTCGTTGCTGATGTATTCAGCGCTAACGGAATTGACGTGTACCTTTTTGAGGATCTGCGCCCTACTCCTGAGCTTTCATTTGCAATTCGTCATCTGGGCTGCCACAGTGGTGTGGTTCTGACCGCCTCACACAACCCGCCAGAATACAACGGTTACAAGGTTTACTGGAACGATGGCGCTCAACTCGTTCCACCTCACGATACAAACGTGATCAACCTCGTTCGCGAGACAGATCTATCTAACATTCAATTCGAAGCTGACGAAAAACGCATCCACACGATTGGAGAAGAAATCGATAAAGCCTATTTCGAGGCAATTGCTGAACAATCGATGGGTGATGCCGGAAAGAAGGATTTGAGCATTGTTTTTACTTCAATTCACGGAGCATCTATCAAATCAGTTCCTCCGGCTCTGAAAGAAGCTGGCTTTTCAAATGTCCATATTGTTGAAGAACAGTCAGAACCGAACGGAGACTTCCCAACAGTAAAGTCGCCCAATCCCGAAGAACCGGAAGCCCTTAAAATGGCGATCGAAAAGGCTGAAGAACTCAACGCTGATGTAATCGTGGGTACAGACCCTGATGGAGACCGAATTGGAGTTGGCATACGTGACAACAATGGCAAAATGCAGCTCCTCAACGGCAATCAGGCAGCTTCTCTCCTCACCTGGTACCTGATCGATCAGTGGAAAAAAGCAGATAAATTGAGTGGCAATGAATTTATTGCTGAAACAATTGTCACCTCTGAGCTTCCTGCTGTAATTGCTAGAGATTACGGTGTCAGCACTTATTACTGTTTGACCGGTTTCAAATGGATAGCAGATATCATTCGCAGAAAAGAAGGAAAAGAAAAATTCATTGGCGGTGGCGAAGAGAGCTACGGCTATATGGTTGGCGATTTCGTTCGCGATAAAGATTCTGCAAGTTCCAGTGTTATCTTCTGTGAGCTGGCTGCACTTGCAAAGTCTCAGGGGAAAACAGCATTTGATTTTCTCATCAATCTGTACATGAGGTACGGATTCTACCAGGAACACCTGATCAGTATCGTCAAAAAAGGCAGAAACGGAGAAGCTGAAATTGCTCAAATGATGAAGAATTTCCGCAACAACACACCACTGGAAATTGACGGATCAAAAGTCATTCACACCCGCGACTTCGAAACACAGATTGAAACGCTGGAAAATGGCGAAACACAGCCTTTAGATTTCCCTAAATCAAATGTTTTTCAATTAATTACTAAAGACGGAACACGCGTAACTGCTCGCCCGTCAGGAACTGAACCAAAGATTAAATTCTACTTCAGCGTGAATCAAAAACTAGAAAATAAAGAGGATTTTGACAACGTTCAGATCCAATTGAAAGACAAGATCGAGAGGATTGTGGAGGAGCTTGAAATAAATTGATTTGTTAATTTTTTTTGAACTGTATAAGTTATTTAATAAAGTTGTAGAATGAAGCGTATAATCATATGCCTTATTTTACTTACGAGTTTATTTAATTTGAGTGTCGCACAAAGCGACACTGTTTTAGAGTTTTCTTATGATACTGTTCAATATGAACCACTGAATCATGACAGTAGTACTTTATTAACTACAACTCCATGGGAACAATTTGATTACTCATTTATTGATATTGGTTTCGATTTTGAATGGTTTGGTAAAGAATACAATGAGTTGCGGGTCAATTATGATGGTACTATTTGGCTTGAGCGATGTTTGAGTGAAGCTTCGGATCGTTTTGAGGATCTGGGTTCATTTATAGATTCTGCGAATGCAAACAGTGACAGCACAAGTCAATCACCAGTGAAGTATAATCTTTCCGGATCTCAGGGTAATAAGATACTCACTGTAGAGTATAACATGAATGCAACTTACAACTCTGTTGATGATACAGTTCACTATCAATACAAACTTTACGAGGCCGATAACAGCATATCCCTACAGTTTGGCGATATCAAAACACAAAACTGGAATAGGTTATTCGCAGATTCAACTGATAATGACTCAGGGTTTATTTACACTCCATTTTTAATGTTTATTTACAAAGTCCACTGTAGTAATAATTATCATGATTCTATCGCGATGGTGTACGAGGATACAATCAACAACAGGTACGTTGATACAACCGGGATAATTTGGTTCCAGGGAGATATTTCAGATTTGAGACTATTTAATCCTCCGCCAAAAGGAACCATTTTCTACTTCAAACAGGATTTTCCACTTAACAGTAATCAATATCAAACTAAATCTGAGTTAACTGTTTTTCCCAATCCTGCTCACAGTAGAGTAAACATTAAAGGAGCAAAACAAAACACTGAGTTTACTATTAAAAACATGTTGGGCCAAACGCTTAAACGCGGAAAAATATTAAGTGAAAAACACCAAATTGATGTCTCGAATTTGGCTGATGGTCATTATATAATCAAAACAAGAGATAAAACTGAAAAGTTTATCATCCAACATTAAACCAAAAGAGCTATGACGTTTCGCTTAATTATAATACTTTCTTTTTTCATAAGCCTTCCCGGACTAGCCCAATTCAACAACAATAAAATTGATTTTGAATCTTTTAAAAGGCAGTTTTCTCCAATTCCAGCGAATTCTGATACTGTTCATTTCTGGAATACAAGCTGGAATAATGGTCAGGTCACACTTGAACCTTTGGCTATTGGTTTTGACTTTTATTGGGGAGGGCATAGTTTTGATAGTTTAGATGTTTTGTCTTCTGGTGGCTTTGCATTCCGTGGCGAACCATGTACTATTAATGAACATGGATACACAGCGTTCATCAGCTGGGAAATATTAGATAGGGTATATTTCCTTGGTTTAGATAATGATACTACTTATACTGATACTTCCTTAACCCCTGTTAAATATTATCGCGGGACTGATTCACTGGGGTATAAAACATTTACAGTTCAATGGCTCAATGTACCATCACAAAATTACGAAGGTGACTCCCTTTCATTTCAATTAAAACTCTACGAAAGGGATAACAGTTTAGAAATTCACTACGGTAAATTGATACTTGACGAAACTACTTGGCCAGACTTCAATATAGTAGCAGAGAATGCCACACCCTTCTTTTACTTATACCAGGATGTTGATTGTGACTCTCAAATTAACAATTCACTAGCACTTGTAGAAACTAATAATGATTCTGCCACACTTCATACAGAAGTTCCC
>NZ_JAVLBN010000087.1:0-3990 GCF_031581065.1 Salibacter sp. | reverse complement strand
ACAATGACCATGCGTATTGATACAGAAACTGGTATTTTCAATGATATCACTCCGGCTGTTGGCGATTCACTTTGCTCAGTAATTGGAATTGGTGGTCAGTTTGACGGTTCTTCTCCATACACATCAGGATACCAGATTTTCCCAATGTACTCGAGTGATTTGGACACAACTTGTGGCGGAAATACAAACCCTCCAGCACCCGTTGAGCTCAACATCTACCCGATTGGTGATGTAACAACGGTTGATGCTAACGGTGAGCCTGATTCGCTTGGTGTTGTATGTGGCGTTAAGGGTGTTGTGACAACTATCGACTTTAGAGGTGGTGGTTACAGCTTGTACATCCAGGATGCTACTGGCGGAATCAATGTATTCAGCTTTAGCGATTACAACAATGTTCAGCCGTTGATGGGAGATTCACTTCTCGTTTGGGGTGAAATTGACCAGTACAATGGTTTGACTGAAATTATTGTTGATAGTCTTGAAATCCTCAACACTGGAAACACAATTCCAGATCATCAACTGGTGACTTCACTTGACGAGTCAGTTGAAGGAATGCTTGTTGAGCTTGAAGATTACATCGTAGCTGATCTAGATAGTCAAAACGTTGGTCCAGCTATCAATTATACAATTGCAAATGGAACAGACTCTGTCGAGTTGAGAATCCTTGATATAACAGGAATCAACGATATGATGACAATGATGCCAGGTGACACACTTTGTTCAGCTAAAGGTGTAGTTGGTCAGTTTGATGGAAGTGCACCTTACACTGAAAACTACCAGTTGCAACCAGTTCAAATGTCAGATCTCACGGTGAACAACTGTGACTCTACAGGAACATCAATTGGTGAGGTTGGAGAGAAAGCTGAGCTTCGCGCTTATCCTAATCCAACTAACAACATGTTGAACTTCAACAAAACAATTGACTTTGTAATGTTCAATGCGCTTGGTGAAGAAGTTAAGCGTGCTTCTCGCGTGAGAAGAATCAATGTAAGTGATCTTACAAACGGTATTTACTTCATCAAATCTGAGGACTCTGTTCTCAAGGTTATCGTGAAGTAAAACGTACAATTTTCGATAAACAAAAAGGGCTTCAGAAATTCTGAAGCCCTTTTTTATGTCTCAATATTTTGGTCAGATCCGTCAGGATTAGTGACGAAAAGCCGGCTGTGGTTCCGGCTCTGACCGTTATAGCTTTATACCAATGAAATATCGAATTGAGTGAGGTTCACAAATTCGCGAACACGCTCATCGAAATCTTCCTGGGTCACGCTTTGCAAACGCTCTGTACCAAACTGCTCAACGCAGAAAGAAGCCATTGCAGAACCCACGATTACGGCACGCTTCATGTTTTCAAAGGAAATATCCTTCGTAGAAGCTAAATGACCGATAAATCCGCCAGCGAAAGAGTCTCCGGCACCGGTTGGGTCAAAAACTTCCTCAAGCGGCAATGCAGGCGCGAAAAACACTTCGTTTTCGTTGTTGAATAGAAGTGCTCCATGCTCTCCTTTTTTGATCACCAAAAACTCGGGGCCCATCCTGAGGATCTTTTGAGCAGCTTTAACGAGGCTGTACTCACCTGAAAGCTGACGAGCTTCTTCATCGTTGATCGTCAAGACGTCAACTTTTTTGAGAACCTTTTTGAGGTCATCCATCGCGATATCCATCCAAAAATTCATGGTATCCATTGCGATGATTTGCGGCTTGCGCTCACACTGTTCAATCACTTTCAACTGAACATCTGGAGCGAGGTTACCGAGCATAAGGAACTCAGGGTTTTTGTACTCATCTGGCAATACCGGGTCAAATTTTTCGAGAACATTGAGTTCTGTTACCAGGGTATCGCGCGTGTTCATGTCGTTGTGATACTTGCCGCTCCAAAAGAAGCTTTTTTCATCTTCTTTGATTTGAAGACCCTGCTGATCGATGCCGCGCATATCGAGCATCGCCAAAAAGTCTTTAGGGAAGTCTCCTCCCACAACACTTACAATTCCGCTTTTCTTTTTGAAGAACGAAGAAGCGATACTGATGTAAGTACCTGCGCCTCCGACAATTTTATCACTTTTACCGAAAGGTGTTTCAATTGCATCAAATGCAACTGAGCCTACTGTAACTAATTCCATGAAAATTTTTCGTTTAAAATTTTGTCAAAGATATTGTTTAATTGGAGTCTTGTTAGTAATATTGCCTCCCATTTTGAAACAGACACCATAAAATTGGTGGGAAATCAAAATTCCTCAGTAGCTCAGTTGGTTAGAGCATCTGACTGTTAATCAGAGGGTCGTTGGTTCGAGTCCAACCTGAGGAGCAGAAAAATTAAAGCGTTATAACGAATGAGTTGTAACGTTTTTTTTGTTTGCATACTCTGGTTCATCATCTCCCGGCTTTAGGCATTCAGCAATGCTTTTTTCCTTACACTGGTTCGTGTATTCTCTTCAAAGAGAACTCCTTTCACTTTTTTTTAATTATGGTTATTGTAGTTTTACGGTTATAGAATTTAAATGAAACCAAGTTCCCTCTAGCTTTATAATGAGCTGAAATGATCTTTTCGAAAGTTATAGACTCGTTAAATTAAAATATTCGAAACAAACACAACAGGCTTTCGAATATTTCGTTTATTTGTTGTAGAAAACAAATGACCATGAAAAGCATAGGCGAAATTAAAAGACCTTCAAAGGAAGAACAGAAAGCAGCAATGGAGTCTTATGATGCACTGGCTTCAACACTAGAGCAAATCCACTCCGACTATCCAGAGATAGAAATCGAAGAAACTAAAGAAAGAATCAAAGTTCCTTTGAATGCACTCAAACTTTTAGCAAAAATCCTTAAAGAAACTAGCCAGGGAAAGCCAATTTCTATCGTACCAATAGCTACTGAGATAACCACTCAGGCAGCAGCAGAATTAATAGGTTGTTCAAGACCTCACTTAATCAAGCTTTTGGAAAGTGGAGAGATTAAGTTTACCAAAATAGGTAAGCATAGAAGAATTAAGTATCAGGATGTTCTGGAATACAAGAAAAAGATCAAAGAAGAACAGCGGAAGCTTTTGATTGAAATTATGCAAGCTGACGAAGAATCTGGAATGTATGATTCATAGTGTGAGATTCACCTGCGTTCTAGACACCAATGTCATTTACCCAATAGACATAAGAGACCTCTTGTTTTGGTTCGCTTCGTATGATCTCTTTACTCCCAAGTGGAGCAAACACATATTTGATGAATGGGAAAATGTAATGACTCGAAAAAAGATTCCTCAAAAAGAAATAAAAAAGAGGATATCTAAAGCGCAGCGAGCATTCCCGGATGCCCTGGTGAAAAATTATGAATCATTAGTTGATTCATTGACATTACCAGATCAAAAAGACAGACATGTGCTAGCGGCAGCAATTAAAACGAATGCCAATGTGATTGTGACTAACAACATTAAAGACTTTCCAAAAGACTACCTATCCAGCTTTGGCTTAACTGCAAAAACAGCTGATGACTTTCTTACGGACACAATTGACCTCAACAATGAGCTAGCGATAGAAGCGTTTAGAGCTATGGTTCTCAATAGAACAAACCCTAACCTCGATGAGTTTGACGTTTTAGATAGGTTAAGAAATAATGGACTGCAAGAATCTGCAAATTATTTGCATGCTCTATTATAAAAATAAGATTCTTTTATAACTCAGTCCAAACAAACCCGCAATGCCCTCTTTGCTTTTACATCTCCTTGTTCTTCTCTCACACTGGTTCGTGTATTTTGTTCAAAGAGAACTCCTTTGGGTTTGTTTTTATAGTTTTAAGGTTATAAATGTAAAACTCAACTTATAAGTTAGCTTGGCTCAATTCTAGCTTTCAGCCGCACTATTGTAACCATATTTCATGAAATAAACATATAATTAACCATAGCTCACGGAGAGTAATCGGTTTTCATGTTATATTTGTACTTGTATTTCATAAAAAGGTATAATGAAAAACTATTTTTCACAAAAAGTAACTGGACTTCAT
>NZ_JAVLBN010000086.1:0-4010 GCF_031581065.1 Salibacter sp. | reverse complement strand
ATGTTTAAAGGAGAAGGTTTAGGTTGAGAGTGAGAACAGGAGAGTACGAGGTCAAGGTCGAGAGAGTTCTAATAGTGGTTTGGGGTACGTTTGAGTTTTTGGGTATACAAAAAGGTTCATTCTTTTGATTGAATGAACCTTTTAATTAATGTGTGGGCGATACTGGATTCGAACCAGTGACCCTCTGCTTGTAAGGCAGATGCTCTGAACCAGCTGAGCTAATCGCCCTTGTTTTTGTTGAACGGGCTGCAAATATAGAACAACTCTCTATAGTCGCAAATACTTTTTTAAAAAAGTGGTAAAATTTCTGCCACAACGAAGGTGCTGCCGCCTATGTACAGTACATCTGAAGGGTTGGTTTTCTGTTTTGCTCCGTAGAATGCGGCTTCGACTGAACTGAATTTCTCTGCTTTTAAATTGCTGGATCTGAATAACTTTTCAAGTTCATTGACGTCCATCGCTCGTGGAATATTTGGTGAGCACAGGTAGTAATGTGCATCTTTTGGTAACAGGTGAATAATTTTTTTCAAATCTTTATCTGAAACACTTCCAAAAACAACATGAAGTTGATCTGCATCTTGCTTTTGTAGTTGAGCCATTGTGGATTTAAGTCCGTCCTCGTTGTGAGCTACATCAGTTACAATGAGTGGTTTTTCCTGCAAGATTTGCCAGCGGCCCATTAAACCGGTGTTCTTCACAACGTTTTTGAGTCCGGCTGTTAAGTGCTTTTGCTGTAGCTCAAAGTTTGTTTTATCGGTCAGAACCGAAAGTGCTGTCGTAGCGGTGTTGATGTTTTCTTTCTGGTAATTTCCTAATAGGTCAGATTGATAATGAACTGGTTTTGATGGGAATAGCTCTGCGTTCTGATCAATAGCGACTTTTTCGATTACTGATAAAGCATCAGGATGCATCTTCCCTGTAACAATTGGAATACCTGGTTTGATGATTCCGGCTTTTTCTCCTGCAATTTTCTCAATTGTATTACCAAGGAATTGGCTGTGATCAAATCCGATGTTAGTAATGACTGATACCAATGGTTTGAGAATATTGGTAGAGTCGAGCCGACCACCCATTCCGGTTTCCACAACAGCTATATCAACTTTTTCCTGCTTGAAGTACTCAAATGCCAGTCCGACTGTCCATTCAAAGAAAGATGGTTGGATTTGGGCAAGCTGATCGCGGTTCTGACCGACAAACTCAACTACGAAATCCTTTGAAACGGGGGCTCCATTGATCTTCACTCGCTCACGAAAATCCATGAGGTGCGGAGATGTGTAGAGGCCAACTTTGTAACCGGCTTCCTGCAAAACTGAAGCTGTCATGTGAGCTGTAGAGCCTTTCCCGTTAGTGCCGGCAATATGGATGGACTGAAAACTATTTTGCGGTTGGCCGAGTGCTTCCATCAACGCGATGGTATTGCTCAAATCTGCCTTGTAAGCTGATTTCCCCTGCCGCTGATACATGGGCAATTGGGAGAATAAAAAATCGAGAGTTTGCTCGTAGTTCACCTCTGAATGAATGTATAAGTAATGCTACCTCTCTGTTCAAAAGGTGCATCAGGATTTGCTTGCCATTTTGTTTTTAAGGCTGCCTGTATTGCACGCTTCGTAAGGCAATCGGCTGAGTTTGTTGTTCCTTTTCCAACATCGGCATCAACCGTGTTTCCGTTGCGATCTACTTTGATATCAACCACAACTTTACCTTCTTCGTTGCAATCGTAAAGTGGCTTTGGTTTGGTCAGAGCCTTGCGATTGCCGAGTGCGTAGTTTCCATTTCCGCCACCTCCACCGGAGTAGGCTTCACCGTCAGTTCCATCGACCTGGCCTTTATCACCAACAGCGTTTTCATCGTCACCTTCAGATCCACCGCTGTTTTCTTTAGCGTTTTTGAATTTATCGAGAGCGCTATTGAGCTCTTCGCTGATTTCAGGCTCTTCTTCTTCAACCGGCTCTTTTGGCTTTTCAGTTTCCTCTGTTTCGGTTGGTTTTTCTGTTTCAGTAGTTTGTTCTTCTGTTTCTTCGGGAACTTCTATCGTTTCGGTATTATCTTGCGTCACGACTTCCTCTTCAACGGGCGTTGTCTCGGGTTGAGGTTCTGGAGGAGTAGTTTCTTCTTTAACAGGTTGCTCGTTCACTTGTTGTGATTGGCCAACATTTTCTGGCTGAGTGTCACCGCTTCCGGTTTCCGTAGTACCGAAGTTTACTTTTATTCCCTGCTCGGGTTTGGGGATAGGGTATTCGAGTCCGGCAAAAATAAAGATCAACAACAGCGCCACGTGGACGATGATGGTTCCGACCAAACCTTCTCTTTTGTATTTATTTTCCCAAACCTGCATGTTATTTGCCTCGTGTAGCGAGGACCACCTCATATTTGTTTCGTTGTGCGATATCCATCACGTAAACAACGCTTTTTACATCAACCGCTTCATCGGCTCTGAGGATAATCCCCGGTTTTTCTTCAGCGCTCAGTCTCGCTTTTAAACGTGGTTCGAGCTGTTCTTTTTTAACGAGATCAGTATTGATGTAGTATTTGTGATCTTCCGTTACTGTAACAGAAATGTTTTGTTTGCCCGTTGTTCGTTGCGAACTTTTAGGCAAGAGCACCTTCATCCCGTTTGGGCTGATCATCGTTGAGGCGATGAGGAAGAAAATGAGCAACAGGAAAACGATGTCTGTCATGGACGACATGTTAAACGCTGTGCTGACTTTATTTCTTGATTTGATTGCCATAATTAAGCGGGTTCTTGAAGCATGTCAGTGAATTTCACTGTGAGCTCATCCATTTTAAAAGTTACTTTATCCAAACGCGAAATGAGGATATTGTAAGCCAGGTAAGCGATAATACCAATTACGAGTCCGGCCGCAGTCGTCACCATCGCCTGCATAATTCCGCCCGATAGTTGATCCAGTTCAACACTGTTTCCTGAAGAGTACATCTCGTGAAAAGTGTTGATCATCCCGATTACAGTACCAAGGAAACCGATCATTGGTGCGGCACCAGCAATTGTTGCTTCTGTACTGAGCGATTGCTCGAGTTTTGTCACTTCGAGTTTTCCTTCGCTCTCGATTGCCATTGCGATATCGGGCATCGGTTTTCCAATTCGGTTAATTCCTTTTTCGATCATTCGCGAGTACGGTGAGTTATCGTTTCGGCAAGCTCCTTTGGCTTCCTCGAGGTTGCCGTTGAGAACATTGGTCCGAACCTGCTCCATGAATGAGGTGCTCGATTTCACGACCTGGTTGATGGCTCTGAATCGTTCGATAAAAATGTAAACAGCAATAATTGATAAAATGCCGAGTGGTCCCATTATGTACCATCCTCCACCTGCGATGAGTTCGAGAATGCTCAGAGTACCTTCTGTTGTTTCTGATGCTGCGGCAGATGCTGTGTCTGCACCGGTAGAAATTTGATTGATGATAAAATTCATTTCGCTCAATATTTGGCTCAAATTTAAGAACGGTTGGTGGAGCTGGTTAGTGTGTTGTGAAAATTAAATCACAGTGGAGTGTTGAAAAGAGTTGGGAAGCAAGGTCGAGGTCAAGGCTGAGGTTGAGAGAAGTTCAAATGGTGGTTTTGGATTACTTGTTTTTAAGGTGTTAAGGGTTTTATGTTGGGGTGGGTGTTTGTTTTAGCTGTGAGACCCGGATACTGAGCGTAGCTATTGCGGAGTCGAAGTAGTAGGGAGTTAGAAGGTGAAGGCCAAGGTCGAGAGGGTTCTAATTTTGATGTTAGGTTTATTGTGACTGTAAGTTGTTTATGACCCCGTTCCTTGCGTCACGAGCTTTAGTGCTGACCGTAGCGTCAGTAGGTCTAAGTTCATCTAGTCTTTGACTGAGGTCAAAGAGCAAGATTCACTAAGATTTGGAGGTTTGGGGTATAAAAAAAGAGGCTAACTCTTATCGAGAAAGCCTCTTTTGTTTTCTGTGGGCGATACTGGATTACTTGCGTGAGCTCGCTTCGCTCGGTTCGAACCAGTGACCTCTGCTTGTAAGGCAGAATAATTTTAGGGG
>NZ_JAVLBN010000085.1:0-4110 GCF_031581065.1 Salibacter sp. | reverse complement strand
CTTTATTCGTGAATAAACCTCCCGTAATGCCGGTTATCAACGCAACAATGGGTCTGATCACGGCAAATGGAAGCCCCATCAAAGAATAGGTAGCCAAAATAGAATCGACACCGGTTTGTGGAGTTGAGATCAGGAACGAAACCGATGCTCCTTTGCTCGCTCCGTTTTTGTGAAACGAAACGCCTGTTGGAATTACTCCACATGAACAGAGCGGCAACGGTACGCCAACGAGTGCTGCATTGATAACAGATTTCAGGTTCCGTTTACCAAGGTACTTATTGACTTTGTCTTTTGGGAAGTAAACGTGCAGAATACCCGCGAGCAAAAAACCCAAAACGAGGTATGGAGACATTTCACTAAAAAGTTCCCAAAAAGCAACAACCAGCGACTTTAAAAAATCGAGAATCATGATTTATTCAGTTTTTCTTCGTACTTTTCTTTAACCATCATGGGAATTGGCACTGGCTCTCCCGATTCATCTATACGGACAAATGTCATTTTTGTGCTGCATACAATTGTTTCCTCTTCAGAGATCACGTTGTACTTACGTGCCTCAATTTTCATTGTGAGTGAAGTATTTCCCATGCGTACAACTTCTCCGTATATCTTGATCAAAAAGCCAACCTTGACAGCTTTTTTAAAAATAACTTCATCTATTTTGAGTGTTACCATATTGGGGGAGCGACAAATTTCCGAGGCTAATGTTCCGGCAGCTTCATCGATCCAGGCGAGCATGTTACCGCCAAATAAGTTCCCGTGGACCCCGAGGTCCTTGCCCATGCATATTTTTTGAGTTATGAATTCCATTATATGTGTTTTGTGTTGCAAAGGTATAGTTCCTTCTTATTTTAAATTAATCTAAATAGATTTTTTAGGTGACGTTTATCACATGATTGCCAGCAGAACGCAACCAAAACACAAATGTTCCGGTGGTATCAAAAACGATGTGTTCAAATTTCTATCGACCCTTTGAGCGAGCGATAGAGGCAAATTCATAATTTGCGGTCAAATTCTTTATAATGAAACGAGTCATGTGAAATCTCTTTCACCATGAAGGAAATCAAATGTGACGAGTTCCGTGAGGCATTATTAAATCATGAACACATGAAAGTACATCTCATCGCGATTGGAGGAAGTGCCATGCACAACATGGCTATTGCACTCAAAGAGAAAGGATACGAAGTAACGGGAAGTGATGATCAAATCTTTGAGCCCTCGCGTTCAAGATTGAAAAACCACGGACTTCTACCCAAAAAAGAGGGTTGGAATCCGTCTTCTATTACGAAAGATCTCGATGTCGTGATATTGGGTATGCATGCCCGTCCAGGTAATCCCGAGCTGAAAAAAGCCCAGGAACTCGGGTTGGCGATCTATTCATATCCGGAATATATCTACAATCAGAGCCGTGAGAAAGTTCGCGTTGTCATAGCCGGCAGTCACGGAAAAACGAGTATTACTGCGATGGTTCTGCACGTATTGCATCACTACAATCGAGATGTTGACTACATGGTTGGAGCACAGCTCGAAGGTTTTAATACAATGGTCAAGCTTACTGATGAAGCTCCTGTCATCATTCTGGAAGGTGATGAGTATCTTTCTTCACCAATTGACAGGAAGCCAAAATTCCTGTGGTACAAACCTCATATAGCGTTAATAAGTGGAATTGCCTGGGATCATATCAATGTTTTTAAAACCTATGCGGATTACGTTGAGCAATTTGAATTGTTTGTTGAAGACATGAAGGATAATTCCACACTCATTTATTGTGAAATCGATCGTGAACTCAAGCGTATTACTGAGGAAAAAGCAGCTAAAAAAGTCAATAAAATTCCATACCGCACACCCTCTCACAAAATCATTAATAATCAAACTTTCCTCAAGACTGATGAAGGCGATGTTCCATTAAAAGTATTTGGAAATCACAACCTTCAAAACCTCAATGGCGCAAGGTTGACCCTCAATCAACTCAACATCACTGATGAGCAGTTTTACAAAGCTATTCAGTCGTTTACGGGAGCAGCTAACCGATTACAAAAACTCGAAGAAAACGATACAGCCTGCATTTTCAAAGATTTTGCTCACGCACCATCTAAGTTGAAGGCCACAACAGCTGCAGTTAAAGCACAGTATCCTGATCGGGAGTTGATTGCTATAATGGAGTTGCACACGTTTAGTAGTCTCACAAAAGAGTTTTTAAAGGAGTACAAAGGCGCTATGAATTCGGCAGATAGAGCAATCGTGTACTACAACCCCAAAACGATAGAACATAAAAAACTCGATCCAATTGAAAAAGAGGATGTTCGACAGGCATTTGATCGCGAAGACTTATCGGTCAGAACCGATAGCGAACAACTCGAGAATTATCTCCGTGGATTGTCATTGGAGAATGCCAATCTGTTGATTATGACGAGCGGAAACTTTGATGGAATTGATGTTGAAAAACTGGCAGGAGAGATCATCCACAAAGGAGAAGAAACAAAAGCGAAAAGCTGATAAAGTAAATCAGTTAGATGTTGACGCTCTCCATCTCAATTCGCTAATTTTGGTGCGCTTCGTTGCGATATAAAATTCAGGTTATGAAATTCGATACATCCGGTTTCTCTAAAGAGGAACTTCTCGATATTTACGATAAATTACTACTACCCAGATTAATCGAGGAGAAGATGCTCATTCTTCTACGTCAGGGAAAAATCTCAAAATGGTTTTCAGGTTACGGACAGGAGGCAGTCTCTGTCGGTTCAGCTTTCGTGATGAACCCTGATGAGTACATGCTGCCCATGCACCGCAATTTAGGAATTTTTACAACGAGAGGAGTTCCGCTGAATCGATTGTTTAGTCAGTTCCAGGGAAAAATGAACGGCTTTACAAAAGGACGTGATCGCTCATTTCACTTTGGCTCAAAGGAGCACAATATCGTTGGTATGATTTCTCATTTGGGTCCACAGATGGGTATTGCCGATGGTATTGCGCTCGCTACCAAATTACAAAAAGAGAACAAGGCCACTCTTGTTGTTACCGGTGATGGCGGAGCCAGTGAAGGTGATTTTCACGAATCGGTGAATACTGCTGCGGTTTGGGATCTCCCGGTGATTTTCATGATCGAGAATAATCAGTGGGGACTTTCAACTCCGAGTTCTGAACAGTTTCGTTGTGATCAGTTTATCGATAAAGGAATTGGTTATGGAATGGAAACGGAGCAGATTGATGGAAATAATATTTTGGATGTAATTCGCGGATTGCGAAATGTTACCGCCCGCGTGAGGGAAACAGGCAAGCCGGTTCTGACCGAAATGATCACTTTTAGGATGCGCGGTCACGAAGAAGCATCAGGTACAAAATATTACCCTGAAGGTCTTCAGGATGAGTGGGCTAAACACGATCCCATTGTCAATTACGAATCATTTTTGGTTGAATCCGGGGTTCTGACCGAAGAAGATAAAGAGAAAAAACGAAAGGAGTTAAAAGAGCTTATCAATGCGGAATGGAATACAGCTCTTGAAGAACCTGAGGTTTCTTCGAGCATTGAAGATGAGTTGAATGATGTGTATGCGTCTTTTGATTTTGAGGAGGTTAAACCTGCTGGAGAAAAGAACGAAATGCGTTTTGTCGATGCCGTTTCTGACGGTTTACGCGAAGCTATGAAAAAACACGATGGGCTTGTTTTGATGGGGCAGGACATCGCTGAGTACGGAGGTGTTTTCAAAATAACGGATGGCTTTGTTGAGGAATTTGGCAAAGAAAGAGTTCGGAATACTCCGTTGTGCGAGTCAGCAATTTTAGGAGCCGGACTCGGGCTCAGCATTAAAGGACAAAAGGCCATGGTAGAAATGCAGTTTGCTGATTTTGTCTCAGAAGGAATCACCCAAATTTGCAATAACCTGGCAAAGATTCATTACCGCTGGGGACAAAATGCCGATGTTGTTGTTCGCATGCCAACTGGTGCCGGAGTAGGAGCGGGGCCTTATCATTCGCAATCCAATGAAATGTGGTTTGCGCATATTCCGGGATTGAAAATTGCTTATCCGGCATTTCCTGAAGATGCGAAAGGATTGCTACTTACAGCTTTTGAAGATCCGGGACCCGTTATGTTCTTTGAACACAAAGCACTTT
>NZ_JAVLBN010000084.1:0-4306 GCF_031581065.1 Salibacter sp. | reverse complement strand
CTGATCAGGATTATGAGTTCTATGTCTTTACAGTTTGCAACAGCGGACAAAGTCCGTTAGCAGGACCAGGATCTTTTACTACTCTCACAACCGGTTTAGCAGAACAGCGCAGAGATAAACTCAAAGTTTATCCAAACCCTGCTGAGAACGGCTTTTACGTAATGAGAAAGCAAACAACCAACAGCATTATTACCGTTTACAATGTAACAGGTAGCGTAGTCTATGAAAAAGATCTAACTAGCACATTGGGCCCTGTACTTGTTCCAACAGCCAATTGGCCAGGCGGAATGTATGTCGTTCAACTCAAGAAAAACGAGGAGATTCTGGAGAGTGAAAGGGTTGTTGTGAGGTAGAACGCTTATTGGTTCTGACCATTACCACTCACAGCATTATTCCTGTTTTGCATATACGCCTGGGCATTGAACTGAAACAGCATAGTAGGAGGGTTCTGATAATTCAAAACCCGTGGAAATGCGTAACTGTGCTTTTTGATAGCCGGCAACAGGTACTTGTAAGTTGAACCGTAACCTAATGATTCCAATACCACGTAATCTGCACCGTTTTCAACGAGATCATCCATTAATACGATATCATCCCGCGTAAATTCGTGTTTGAGCACATGCCTATCAGCAAAAAGGTAGAACATATTGGGTTTGCGAGCGATGATGAGCGCGTCCTGTGGTGTGTTCTTTTTACACCATTCTGCAACGCGGAAATACTGCTTGAACTGTGGTGGATAATCGCTCTCAGCCCGCAAATTTTGAAACTGCATCCCTGGCAATCCAAGTAATACAACAACCACGACTGCCGCAACTCCCCATTCCTTTTTGAAGTACTTTTGAGTGAGCTTATTGACCACGATGAAAAGTCCGAAAAACGTCATAAACATAAACAGTGGAACCAGGTGAATCATAAACCGGCTGCTGGACCATACCTGAGGCCAAAAGATGAGTACAAAAGCCGTAAATAGGAAGAAAGCCGTCATTAGCCATTTTTCCTTAATCGATTTAATTCCAATCACGATCAGAGCCAGGATTATCAAACCCACAATACCGCCCAAAAATGTGTTTTCCTTGATCGATTCCTGGACAAACGGCACAACGGTAGAGGGGATGATGTTGGTTCCGTATTTCGTTATGTTTTCAACGGCTCTATCAACGAGATCTGAAAAGCCAACTGTCCCGAGAGACTTATCGTACGGATTAACAGCGAGCAATTGCCCCACATAATTGCTTCCGCCAGTAGATTTGAAAAAACTGGGACCCACACCGCCAAGGAAAACCAAACCGGCAGTTATGGTTTGTGGCCAGTTTTTGCGCACGAGCATTGAAATACCCACGGCTCCGATCGTGACAAAACCGAGTGTTTTCAGGTAAAAGCCGTAGATCAAACTAAATAGCATCACGTAAAAACTCCAGCGTTTGTACCAGGGATCAGTTTCGCTGTGAATAAATTTCACGTAGCTGAATAGCCCCAAAGTGGTAAAAAACAAAAACGGGACTTCACTCATGATGATAGTCGCCTGTCGCATGAGAACGGGGTTGAAAAATATTGCAAGTGACCCTATGAAAGCCAGGTTATTACTGGAAACCAGCTTCTTGTAGAGTTGGAAAGACATGATTCCCGTAGCAAACAGTAAAACACCATTGAAAATTTTGATCCCCACCAAACTCTTGATTCCCAGCTTCATCAATCCTGCAATGAGCAACGGATAGCCGATGGGGAAGTGGCTGTGTGGCGGCATATCAGGGTGAACTGGCGAAACGTAGCCGAGTCCGTCAGCTAATGCTTTACCCAAAATAAAATAGGAAGCATTATCGCCATTGAGGTCGAGTTTAGAATCAAAAACATAAAAGTAGATGAGCAAAAATGCCACTAAAAAAATAGGATAGAGGAGTTGGTTGTTTTGCGTCTTTTCTTTCATAGCAGGACAAATTAAGCGAAAAACCACTGAATATAAACGGAAAAAATGAAGTCAATTATTTTGGTCAGAACCGCAATTCATTCAGGAACGCGATAAATTGCTATATTTGGGACTTGACAAAAAACGTAATCATGAGAAAAGCCTGGTTATTCATTGCTTTAGCAATCCCCTTCATGTGGGTAGCCTGTGAAGAAGACACTTTGAACCAAAGTATTCCCAAAGATCAACCCCTCGATGAAAACTGGGGAAAGGGTGATTCGGTACCTCTGGTGAGTAATTTTTACTTTCAGGGAAAGATCGACTCTCAGATGTACACAATTCAATACGGTATTCAGAATTACGGAGTACTTTTCGATTCTATAAAATACGGTTTGTGCGATACATCAAACAATTTCATGGGATTCAATACTACGCTCGGCTCAGCACTAAACAAATCGTTAACGCTCAAGTTTTTGTCCTGCATTCCCGATTCTGCAGATTCAATCACGAACCGCAGTTCAATTTACCTGGGAGCTTATCCATTTGGTAGTCATGAACTCACGAATTTTAGAGAAGGAGTGAAGGTAGAGTGGGTAGATGAAGAAGGAACTACCTGGAGCAGCAGACCGGGAACCGGAGCTTCTTCGAACTTTAGGTTTCAGATCCTCGATATGGCACCCGATACAACAATGCTGGGTGATATTTACGTGACCGGAGTAATGGATTTACGTCTCTACAACGGTACGCGTTCAATACCGGTTGAACGAGGAGAATTCAGATTGCCACTCAACGGATTTTAACACACGCTATGCGAAATATTTACTTCACATTACTTTTTGCCTTTTCAATAAGTTTAGGCTTTGTTAGCTGTGACTCTGACGATGACGTTCCGCCAAAGCGCAATTCATTATCGGGAGATACCAATAACATCTTCATTCCAAAAGATTTGTTTTTGCGCTATAACCTCGATGATACAACTAAGTTTTACGAGCACGGTTATACGGTTATTAGCGAGTCTCGCGCTTACCGAAACGGCTATTGCGATACTTTTAATTTACAGGATTCGCTGGCGAGCTTTATCCAGGTTGAAACAGGTGTTTTTCACGATCCCTCAACGAGGAAAAGAGCATTTTACATCGATTTCATCAACTGTATTCCGCAAGAATCAACTGAAGAGGAGATCAAAGAAATTATGTTTGATCCCGGTGAGTACGATTATGTAACGAATAATAATAAAACCGGTGGTATCAGAATTCGCTATTACGACAAGGAAGGAAACTTGTGGACGACATCGAGCGGACCAAACAGCGGTTCTTATTCTGAGTTCCTATTATCTGCTATAATTGAAAGTCCAGATGGTGACGAGCGATTTGGAAACTATATCATGTTTGGTGAATTCTCCTGTAGGTTATACAGAGGTGGACAATCCATGACGATCACCAAAGGACGCTATAAAATGTATATTGGAGGACTATGAAACGCCTGACTTACTATATAACTTTAGGTTTTATTGCATCAATCGGTTTGTTGCAGAGTTGTGACGACCGTGTTGAATTTTCAGAATATCCTGAACAAGAACCGGATACTACGTTGCCGGCTCTGAACCACGATATAATGTTCAGCGCGAGAATCGGTTCTGACTCACTCATTTACCGCGATCTTATCGGGAGCGAGATAGGGAATGGGGTAAGTAGCTTTTACGGAGGCCTGTGTTTTACCGATACGAATGGTTTCACTTACGACTCCAGGATGCAGGGCTTTAACTTTGGTCCGCACAACGATTCTGCTTCACCGCGTGTCATCGATTTCCAGCTTTACGGCTGTATTGTGGATACGTTAAACGCGAGAAGAGACGGACTCATCGACCTCAAGCAATACGATGCAGGTAACATCAACAGTGGCACGAGCGGATTCATGGTAACGTATATCGATCAAAACTACAAGGTGTGGAGCACACTCCGCGAAGACACCATTCCTGATACACAATCCGGCTCACTCACCATTACCGATCTCATCGACAATTACGATGGCTTTTCTCGTTACAAAGCAGCCGGTAATTTCTCAAACATCCAACTCTACGATACGGCTCAAAATGTCTTGCTCATTGAAGGCGGTCAATTCGTAACCAGGGTTGGGAAGTATTATTGATTGCATCTGTCGTGTCATCTTGATAAAACCATACTTTTATAAAAGTCAGGCTATAAATTCGCAGGTCAGTGGTGGGTAAAAAAATGATCACCCATTTTCATTCGTTTATTCTTGTTTTTTGGCTTGATCCAAAAAACAGAAAGATCAAGGCTCACGGAAACTTTGCTCGAATTTCTAGCAGTCGATCGTCCCGCAGCAAGTGCGTGGATGTAAGAGTCACCAAGTAGCTGATTTTTTTAGCTACTAAGTTTTTCT
>NZ_JAVLBN010000083.1:0-4399 GCF_031581065.1 Salibacter sp. | reverse complement strand
TGTAGGCAACATCGGAGCTCCTGATGTAACAATGTTGTCTCAGGACATCAGTTGTAACGGAGCTTGTGACGGAACTGTGACGGCATCAGTTGTAAATGGTTCAGGTTATTCTTACTCGTGGAGTAATGGATCGAGCGGAGCTACCCAATCTGGTCTTTGCCCCGGAACTTACACTGTAACTGTTGATGATGGATCTGGATGTTTGGCGATTGAGTCGGTAACGCTGACTGAGCCTGCTGAAATAATCATTGATAGTATCATGACAACGCCAACAGCTTGCGGAGACTCAAACGGAGTTATTGAAGTGTTTGCTCATGGAGGTGAAGGAACTCTTACCTACCTTATTAATGGAGTAGATACTGTGAATCCAATTATCAATGTTGCCGGAGGAACTTACACGGTTGAAGTTGCTGATACAACAGGTTGCTCAGTATCTCAAATTGTTCCTGTTCCAAACACAGGAAGCTTTGGCATTACAGTTTCAAAAGTTGATGTGACTTGCTTTGATGAATGCAATGGACAGGCGTTTGTGAATATTGGCCCTCCACCGGGAACAGGTCCTTACAGTATTCAGTGGACTACTGATGTGAATGATACGCTCAATACGCTAACTGATCTTTGCCCCGGAACTTATGGTGTTCAGGTGACTGATGAAACAGGCGGCTGTGTAGCAGTGGATAGCGTTACGATTGAAGCTCCGGCTGAAATTGAACTCGATAATGTAATTACAGCTACACCAGATTGTGGTCAGAACAATGGGTCAATTGAAGTGATTGCGAGTGGCGGAGTTGGCTCACTGAATTATCAGTGGAATGGTGGCCCGGCTGATAGCGTTTACAACAGCATTTCAGCAGGTCTGTACGAAATCACTGTTTCAGATGCCAACGGATGTACGCTCACTGAGACTATTCCTTTGAGCAATCCTACTTCACCTTCAATCAGTGTTGCTACTCAGGATGCTTCATGTAACGGAGATTGCACAGGTAGTGCTGAGGTCACTGTTGCCGGATCTGACTATGAAGTGATGTGGAGCAACAATGAAACAACTGAGATGATAGCAGGACTTTGCCCGGGCAACTACGGTGTTGTGGTTACTGATACAACCAATGGCTGTGTCGCTGCTGATACCGGCTCTGTTGGAACAAAAGGAAACCTCGAAATTGAGCTCGATATTCTCAATAATAGCAACTGTAATGCACTTACGGTTTGCGAAGGTGAGATTGAAGCTATCGTAACAGGAGGTGACATGCCGATATCGTATAATTGGTCTAATGCAGGAACTCCTGATTCTAATGTTCTTGCGGGGCTTTGCGCTGGTACATACTCTGTGACAGCAACCGGAAACAATGGTTGCGAAGCAATAGCTGTTGGACAGGTTGTTGACGTGCCGGCTCTGGATGTAACAGTTGATACTGTAATCGATGCGCAATGCTGGAACAGTAATAATGGTTCGGTTGATATTACGATATCAGGCGGTAATCCAGACTATACAATCAACTGGAATGGACCCGGGTACTCAGGTGACACTGCTGATATTGATAATCTGCTACCTGGTGAGTACACGCTAAGAGTATCTGATGAAGGTGACTGCGTGGTGTTCGATACAATTCAGGTAGAAACTCAAACGAGACTGTCAGTATCTGCACTTGACACAACTCTTTGCGGACTTGGAGATACAGTTGAAGTTTATGCTAATGCATCGAGTGATTATCCGATCACATACGAATGGCAAAACAATGCCGGTCAAACAATTGATACCGGTAGAACGACAACTGTTATTCACGAAGAACGAATAGAAAGAAGATTAGTAACTGCTTCCAGCAATGGTTGCGCCAGGGTTGATACGGCTATAGTCAGATCACGAGGCGTGCCGGTTGCCGATGCCGGAAATGATACTACAGTTGTTGCCGGGGCGAGAATTAGATTGGGTGGTAATCCAACCTCAAACGAAGCAGGAAGTACCTACGAATGGGGTCCTGATCAGGCAGACCTGAGTGGTTTTGATATTGCGAATCCTTATGTTCGTCCAGAGCAGACATCTACTTACAGCTTAAAAGTGACGAATATTTACGGCTGTGAAACATGGGATTTCATTAGAGTGACAGTTACAAACGCGTTTGATTTCCCTGATGGCTTCTCTCCAAACGGAGATGGCAAAAACGATGTTTGGGAGCTCGACTTCTTAAGTGAATACAGAGACTGCAACGTGAAAATATTCAACCGCTGGGGTCAGGTAGTGTTTGAAAGTGAAGGATACGATGAGCCGTGGGACGGAACTTACAACGGTAATGACTTACCGGTAGGATCTTACTATTACGTAATCGACCTCGGCACTGAAGACTTTACTGAACCAATTACCGGACCTGTAACCATAATGAGATAATCGCTATGAAAAGATATATATTGACAATAGGTGTGATTTTTGGGGCTCTGACCGTAACGGCTCAGCAGCTCCCTCAGTTCACCCAGTACTTCCTGAATGATTTCATCATCAATCCGGGAGTTACCGGTACAAAAGATGCATGGATTGGACAGTCGAATAATCGTTACCAGTGGGTGGGAATTCAGGACGCCCCAAGAACTTATATTTTGAGCGCAAACGGTCCGTTTAGCGATTACAACATGGGATTAGGTGGTTACTTTTTCTCTGATATTGCCGGTCACACGCGCAGGACTGGTTTTGCTGGCTCTTACGCTTACCACCTTCAGGTAGCTGATGATATAAAACTTGGAATGGGGCTTAACTTTGGTGCAACCAGGTGGCTTATCGATGGATCAGCTATTCAAACCAAGGATACTGAAGACCCGGCATTCTCAAGAGGTACACAATCTACATGGGTACCAGATGCAGGAGTTGGGTTTCATCTTTACGCTAAAGAGTTTTGGGTAGGAATTAGTGCTCCGCAAATAATCGGGAACAAACTCAAGTTCTTTGATGATTATACTCAAACTCAGGCTCGTTTATCGAGACACTATTTCTTCAATGCCGGTTACAATTACCAAATGCTTGATGAGTTAGTTTTACAACCGAGCGTTTTTGTGAAATACATTGATCCGCTTCCTGTTCAATTTGATGCAACGCTTAGAGTGATTTATGACGATTTCATTTGGGCCGGTTTTTCATACCGAATGGACGATGCAGTGGGTGTAATGTTAGGGGTAGATTTTCAAAACAACCTCAGGTTTGGTTACTCTTATGATATTCCAACATCAGACATCAATCCATACACAACAGGATCTCATGAGTTAATGCTGGGTATTAGGTTTAAGGAGAGAGATTAATAAACTTATTGTGTGTGATTAACGTATAGTGATTAGATTATATGAAATGTTGTTATGGAAGTTGTTGATGTAGAATCCAAAACCGAAAAAATTGATAAGGCTGTTCACATGCTCAAAGCAATTGCTCATCCCCTAAGGCTTCAAATCGTTGAATTGCTAACCGGAAATGATGAGTTATGTGTAAGCGACATTCACCAGCAAATTGGAGTTGAACAGGCTGTAGCTTCCCAGCAACTCAAAATCTTAAAACAGAATGGTGTGTTGAATTGTGAAAGAAAGGGTAAGCACTCTTTTTACCATCTGGCACATCCGCAAATTAAAGATCTTATTTCATGCATAGAATCATGTCACTCATGTTAAAAAGTACATTCATTACAGGAATTTTCACTGCTGCATTATCTATCGCTTTTACAGGCTGCTCAGGCCAAAGTGCTTCAGATAAAGACAAAGCTGATAATCAAAAAGAAACAGTAAATAGTGAAAAGTCAACTGAGAAAATAATTGTTGATATAGGAACAAAAGAATTTCAGGACAAGATCAATAACGATAATGTGCAACTGATAGATGTTCGCACAAAAATGGAGACAGACAAAGGAGTCATTGGAGACCCGGTTCTGAATGATTTCTATGGAGATGACTTTAAGGAAAACCTCAAATCGTTTAATAAGGAAGAGCCTGTTTATATCTATTGTCACTCTGGAGGAAGAAGTTCAAAAGCTGCAAGCATCATGAAAGAAATGGGCTTCGAAAAAGTTTATAATCTGGAAAATGGTTTTTCAAGCTGGAAAAAAGAAGACTTACCTATTTCTGATCCCTCATAATAATTTATGCCATGAAGAACATTTCAATTATTGCAGTATTTGCGCTACTTCTTTTATCCTGTAATGGTCAGAACCATAAAAAGGACTCATCTAAAAAGAATCAGTCGAAAAAAGAACAACAAGTTACCGCTATTGACACTGCTAAAATAATCCAACGAGGTGACTCAATCTCGATGTTTACCGGTAAAACATTGATGGGGCAATTACAAGCCGCAATGGGTAGAGGCGGAATTGAAGAGGCTGTGAAATACTGTAATGTAAATGCATATCCCCTTACAGATTCAATTTCCAATAAG
>NZ_JAVLBN010000082.1:0-4715 GCF_031581065.1 Salibacter sp. | reverse complement strand
AAATAAAATGAAGCTTGATTAAATGATAGAGTGAGATAGAGATAACCTATCACATGAAGAGTGAAAGTTAGATTTCCCCATATTGTATATTGCCCGTTTTACAGACAAATCAGGTTTGAAGGATTGGTGGGTAGGCTAAGGAAAAGGTTTTAAGTCGGGGGTAGAAGGGTAAAAAAAGAAATAAAAACCAAATAAAGGATAAAGGTCAAAAGGGGTTTAAATCAAATTCAAGGTGTTGATAAGGTTTTCTTTGTAAGTTCTGCTGAATGGAATATTGCGATCATTGACGATAACGATATTCTCAGACAACTGAACTGTGTTTACGTACTCTGTATTGATCACGTAATTGCGGTGAACACGAATAAAAGTTGACTCGGGGAGTTTCTTGATGAAATCCTTGAGAGCAATCTTCACGTGAATTTGACGGTTTTCTGTAAAAATCGAGCAGTACTTTTCTTCTACTTCAATAAACTCAATTTTGTTGGTTTCAACACGCTTGAGCTTGTTGCCAATTTTCACAAAGAAACTGTGATTCTCAACATTCCGATGAAGGGGCGCTTCATTGATCGCGTTGCCGTTTTTCATCTTTTTGCGAAAATCCAATACAGCCTTTTCAATGCTGTCTTTCAGCTTCTTTTTCGTCAAAGGATACTGAACATAGTTTTTATGAAACCCTGTTTTG
Source organism: Salibacter sp. (assembly GCF_031581065.1). NCBI lineage: Bacteria > Pseudomonadati > Bacteroidota > Flavobacteriia > Flavobacteriales > Salibacteraceae > Salibacter > Salibacter sp. Next base: position 4,033 of record NZ_JAVLBN010000082.1, on the reverse strand, counting down.
TTCTTTTCAGAACCGTTGTTCAGTTCTTTAGGGTCTCTTAGGAAAAGGATTGGTACATCTGAGTGCTGACTCAGTTCGTTGGCTACATCGTAACCGGATGAACCACCATTTTCCTTAGTGTCGATCAGAACCACATCTGGTACTGACTCTTCAAAGGCGCGCAGGGCTTCCTGACCACTGCTCTCTACCGAAGTAAGGTTAATTTCATCTCCCTCGAAATAGGATTCGAGGTCCTGATTTTCATTAACCCCACTGTTCACAGCTAAAACATTGTATTTCCTCATACTATTGGGATTGAGTATTAAATTAATGTGAGACAAATTTATTGACTTTCTATTTGCAAACTGTGACTCATTATTTGCATTTTATACCCAACCTATTGTTAATTGTGCTCAAAGCTTTGTAGTTAGCAGGTTACAGCTGTTCATAAATTCACCCAAAGTTGTAATTCAGTCTCAAAATGACACTTATTCTCTAAAATTGGCAATTCGTTCCGCAATATTGCTAGTTATTAACAATTGTATAGCTTTATAAGGTTAAATATTGCGCTTTCATAATCTAAAAGACGTAAAAAGATGAAATAAAATGTGTTTTTGGTGGGTTTTTAAAATTGCTTTTCCATTTTTGCAATGCGCGATTTAGTATACCTTAAAATCACCGGGGCATTAGCTCAGCTGGCTAGAGCGCTACACTGGCAGTGTAGAGGTCATCGGTTCGACTCCGATATGCTCCACAAGAGGGGTGTATCAAAACCGGAAATCAAAAGATTTTCGGTTTTAAAAGGCTGTCCTTTAAAGCATTAATAATCGAAAGAATTAGGTTGCTACGTTTTAGTCAACTTTTTTCCAAATTATTCAACGCCTTTTGATACACCCCCCTTCTTCTTTTAAGCCTCCGTAGTTCAAGGGATAGAATAGGAGTTTCCTAAACTCTAGATCCAGGTTCGAGTCCTGGCGGAGGTACTTTTTCCCTGTTAACAATGACGAAATAATTCCCTAACAATCAGTAGTTTGATTTGTGTTTTCTTAGAGATTGATTAAACAGGACTTAATTTTTGGATTGCTTCACTGTGCTATCATTGAGGCATGAAAAAAGCAATTAGCATTACAATCAAGATACTTGTAATCATCCCGTTATCTATATTGCTTATTGCCGGTATATTTTACGCCAGAACCAAAATATACCGTTTCCCGGTTGAGATCCCTTTTTCAGGATCTGAATATTACAATCCTTATCGTAAAATAACTGATCACAAACTGAAAGGCAATTTACACGCACATGGCTATTCGTGGGGAGGTCTCACAAATGGCCATGATGAGCCAGAAAAAATCTACGAGTTCTATGAGAACAATGGCTATGAAGTTGTTGGAATTTCGAATTATCACAGGGTAGATAAAACGAGTTGCGCCAGTACGAGCCTTAAAATGCCGGTTTATGAACATGGTTACAACTTGTTGAAGTCGCATAACCTTGCTATCAACCCGACAAAAACATCGTTTTTTGATTACCCGCTGTGGCAGATGACTTCTCACAAACAACATGTTATTGATAAGATGAAGGACAATGATGCTAAAGTTGTCATTGCGCATCCAAAGTTGTTCAACAGCAAAACCAGTTACGATTTAAGTAAGCTCTGCAACTACGATTTTATCGAGGTTTTTAATCACTATTACGACTCTGAAGAGCCGTGGGATAGAGCATTGTCTGCCGGGAGAGTTGTGTGGGGACTTTCGAGTGATGATATCCATGCTCTCTCTGATGAGCCTGTTTGTAAAAGGTGGAATGTTATTTATGCCGGGGAAAAATCAATTGAGGGAGTAATGGATGCCATGGACAGCGGAACATTTTATATGGTAAAAAGTCAGGATGGTGAGTTTGATAATGATCTCAAAAGTTGCCGGGTTGTTGATGATGTTTTAACCGTGGCTTTTAAACGAAAACTCGATCACATCAGGTTGAAGGGTAAGCAGGGAGTACTGCTGAAAGAAGTTCGTGATACAAATGCTGTTTCGTACAACATTACACCATGCGACACTTATGTTAGAACGGTTGCCTCAACCGGATCTGACCAACTGCTCCTGAATCCGGTTATCAAAAGTTTTAGCAGCGATATAAAACCTGAATTTTCTCTCACACCAGAGGTGAATCAAACAGCTACATGGTTGTTCCGTATCGGCACTATTATCTTTATGGTAGCGCAGGCATTTTTAATAAGACTGGTAATTAAACGATTGTAATGCTCGAAAAAATCTACAAGACGCGTTTTAACGCACTTATTTTTCTGTTTGTCCTTTCCTCTGTTCTTTTTATCGGTCTCGGTAAAGTGCACTTGTTCGACTGGGATGAGATCAATTTTGCCGAGTCGGCTCGTGAAATGATTGCAAGTGGTAATTACCTGCGCGTACAAATTGACTTTGAACCTTTTTGGGAAAAACCGCCACTCTTCTTTTGGTTACAGGTTATTGCGATGAAACTCTTTGGCGTCAATGAATTTGCTGCGCGTTTTCCCAATGCCGTATTTGGTTTTGTTTACCTGGCTACGCTTTTCCTCATCGGGGCAAAGCACTTCAATAAAAAATTCGGGTTGATGTGGGCACTCATGTACATCGGTTCAATTCTGCCGCATTTTTACTTCAAGTCGGGGATTATTGACCCTATTTTCAATTACTTTATTTTCACAGCTATTTATTTCATGGTCAGATCCATACACGATGAAACTCACAATAAAAGATGGGCGGTTTTTTCGGGTATCATGAGCGGGCTCAGCGTTCTGACCAAAGGCCCGGTTGGATTTTTGTTGTTGGCGCTCACACTGCTCGTTTTTGTAGCTGTGAAAGGCCGAAAGTATTTTCCTTCTCTACTCAACATTCTCACTTTTTTTGCCGGATTTATCGGTATTGTGAGCATTTGGGTGGGTGCTGAAGTTTTCTCGAACGGATTGAGTATTTTGTGGCAATTCATCGATTACCAGATCGGGTTGTTGAGTAGTCCGGTAGCCGGGCACAAACAACCTTTTTACTATCATTTTGTGGTGGTCTTCATCGGTTGTTTTCCCTCATCGGTTTTTGCATTACCTACCTTTTTCAACATGCGATCAAAATCACCTTATGAGCTGAAGGTTTGGATGAGAAGCCTGTTTTGGGTGGTTATGATTGTTTTCACGATTGTCACGACCAAGATTGTTCACTATTCGTCAATGGCGTATTTACCGCTCTCTTTCCTGGCGACATTCTACCTGTTTAATGTAAGCTGGGGCCGACAGTCAAACAGGAAATGGCTTCGCGTTTTATTCCTGATTATAGGACTGCTTTTAGGTTCATTACTCATGACAGTTCCCCTTTTGATGGTCAACAAAGAAATTCTCTATCCGCTGATCAAAGACCCGTTTGCATTGGCTGCGCTCCAGCTTCCTGTAAACTGGACGGGCTGGGAAGCGAGCATCTGGTTGTTTTTTCTCATTGCGGTTCTTTTTACCTATTTCTTACTCAAAAGAAACAGGCATTTCAAGGCCATTGCGGTTATCGGATTGGCATCATTCGTCAGTTTGGAGCTTACACTCCAATTTATGGTCCCAAAGATCGAAGCGCATTCTCAACGAAGCGCCATTGAATTTTATGAAGAACTATCGGGGGAGGATTGCTACGTGACTACGCTCGGATTCAAAAGCTATGCTCACTATTTCTACTTTCAGCAACCCGATGACCAAAATGAACAGCGCAAGAACAAGCAGTGGCTGCTCACTGGCGATATCGATAAACCGGCTTACTTCGTGAGTAAAATCACCCATAAAGAAGCCGAACAATACGATCAATTAAAAAAGATCGGCAGTAAAGGCGGTTTTGATTTTTACGTGAGGGAGGTTGGGAAGTGATCTTCCAGACCTGACAGGTTCCCAAAACCTGTCAGGTTTTATTTCTCTAGTCAAAAAACTTCAACCCAATCACCTTTCTTCAAATACATACTTAATTCCCTCAATATGCGTTCATTTGCAACACTCGCCTAAACTGTGCGATGGATATGAAAAGGGAAATTC
>NZ_JAVLBN010000081.1:0-4738 GCF_031581065.1 Salibacter sp. | reverse complement strand
GTACAATTCTGGTTTTCTCAATAGCATTTGGTATCTCGATAGATGATACTATTCATTATTTGGCTAAATACAGGCAGGAATTGAAAGCTCATAACTGGAATGTCAGGATTGCAGCCATCAACTCTATCCGCGAAACCGGAGTGAGTATGATTTACACCTCCATCATTTTGTTCTTTGGTTTTTCTGTTTTTGCAACTTCTCAATTTGGTGGAACGCAAGCTCTTGGTATCTTAGTTTCCATAACATTGCTCGTTGCTATGGTGGCAAACCTCGTGTTATTGCCTAGTTTATTGTTGAACCTTGACAAGAGCATTACGACAAAAGCATTCAAAGAACCCTTTTTACAAATACTCGATGAGGAAGACGCTAATGATTATTCCAACCTTCAAATGAAAAATGAAGAGGATGATAGCGACCAATCATCGAAAACCTAATACTCTATGAAAGGAATTATTTTAGCTGGTGGCTCCGGAACGCGACTTTACCCGCTAACTTACGCAGTTAGTAAGCAGCTCATGCCGGTTTACGACAAACCGATGATTTACTACCCGCTTTCAATCCTCATGATGTCTGGAATCAACGAAATACTCATTATTTCTACACCTAATGACCTTCCAAATTTTGAGAGACTGCTGGGAGATGGATCAAACCTCGGTTGTTCTATCACTTATGCTGAGCAGCCAAATCCCAACGGCTTAGCTGAAGCTTTTATAATTGGAGAAAGTTTTATTGGAAATGATAGTGTTGCATTAATTCTCGGTGACAATATATTTTACGCTTCAAAGCTTTCACAAAAGCTCCAGTCGAGTAAAGATCCTGACGGTGGTGTTGTCTTTGCTTATCACGTAAACGACCCCGAACGTTACGGTGTCGTTGAATTCGATGAGGAAAACAAAGTGAAAAGCATCGAGGAGAAACCAGAAAACCCAAAATCGAATTTTGCTGTACCCGGACTCTATTATTACGATAATGAAGTCGTGGAAATTGCCAAAAAAATCAAGCCTAGTGATCGCGGTGAGCTGGAAATAACAGATGTCAATCGCGAATATCTAAAACGTGATAAACTGAAGGTGACCGTTCTCGATCGCGGAACGGCATGGCTTGATACGGGCACCCATCAGTCGCTAATGCAAGCCGGTCAATTCGTCCAGGTTATTGAAGAAAGACAGGGCTTGAAAATCGGCTGTATTGAAGAGGTCGCTTACAGGATGGGGTATATCAATGATGAGCAGCTCGAAAAAATTGCAAAGCCACTGGTCAAGAGTGGCTATGGCGAATACCTGATTAATTTACTGAAATGAAGCTACCAAAAAAGGTACTCGAACATATCGAATTAGTTGAAAAGTCTTTAAAAGAAAAAGAATATCGGTCAGAGCCGAAAGGGCTTTACGAACCTATTTCCTACTTGTTGAATCTTGGCGGAAAGCGAATCAGGCCGGCACTCGTCATGCTGGGAGCCGAGGTTTTTGGTAAGCCCGGATCTGATTGTGTTGAACAGGCTTTAGCTGTTGAGGTTTTTCACAATTTCACACTCATGCACGATGATATCATGGATGAAGCTCCCCTGCGCAGAGGTCAAAAAACAGTGCACGAAAAGTGGAATGTCAACACGGCAATTCTCAGCGGAGATGCCATGCTCATTCAATCTTATCAGCACCTGATTAAAAATGTTTCTGGCGAAAAAGCAGTTAAGCTAATGGAAGTATTCAATCAAACGGCTCTTGAAGTTTGCGAAGGACAGCAGTTTGATATGAATTTTGAGAGCAGTGATGAGGTTACGGTGGAAAAGTACCTCGAAATGATCAGGCTTAAAACAGCTGTCTTGCTGGGGGGAGCATTGAAAATTGGTGCGGTTTGTGCCGGTGCTGAAATACATGAACAAAAGCAACTGTACACTTTTGGAGTTGAACTTGGCGTCTCTTTTCAAATTCTTGACGATTACCTCGATGTTTGGGGAGATCCTAAATTGACAGGCAAGCGGCCAGGTGGTGATATACTGGCAAATAAGAAAACATTTTTGCTTTTAACCGCTATGCAGGATGCTTCCGGATCTGATCGTGAACTATTGGAAAAATGGCTCAACGAAAAAGATCAGGATTCGCGAAAAGTAGAGGTTATAACTGAGCTTTTTGAAAAAATGGGTTTGGATGAAAAAGCAAAAGAGTTGAGCCGGGAATACTACCAAAACGCGATTGGCGCATTGAAAAAAATCGATGTCCCTGAAACCGACAAAAAAGGTTTGTTGGAATTAGCTAAGCAGCTTGTTGAGCGAAACTTCTAAAAAAGATCGTCAAGCGCGTTTCCCACATTCCTGAACTTGAATTGAAACCCAGAGTCGAGTATTCTTTTACAGGAAATTTTTGATCCTTCGAGAACCATTCCGGCCATTTCACCCATGACAAGTTTTAGTGCAAAACCGGGAGCCGGAATTGGTAAATAGAGCTTTTTACTTTTCCTGGCGAGAACTTTGGTGAATTCTTTGTTTGAAACCGGATTTGGAGCTACAGCATTGTAGGTTGTATTCATCGAGTCATTTTCAATCGCGTGGTAAAACATGCTTGTTAAATCTTCAATATGAATCCATGGCATCCATTGCTTCCCGGTCCCCAGTGGTGATAATAGCGGAGGTTTCGTCATGGCCTCTAGTGCACCACCTTTTCTGCTCAGCACAATCCCGATTCTTATTTGAGCAGTTCTGATTCCTAAATCTCTGAATTTATCTGTTTCAGCTTCCCATTTTTGGGTAACCTGGGCGAGGAAATCATCTCCGGCCTCACTCGATTCTGTCAACTCCTGAGATGTAGTTTTGAAACCGTAGTATCCAATAGCGCTGGCGCATATTACAGCTTTCGGTTTATGGTCAGATCCTTTTACAGCATCGAGCAGAGTTCTCGTACTATCAACACGACTATTCAAAATAACTTTTTTGCGTTCATCAGTCCATTTTTCATCAGCAACACCGGCACCAGCTAAATGAACAATAAAATCGCAACCTTTGAGTGCCTCAGGATCAATTTCCCCTGAAGAAGGATTCCAGCTATAAGATTCAATATTGTTATATTTACCGGCACTGCGCGACAACCAACATACTTCATGGTTGTCTTTTTGGAGTAATGCAGTGAGTTGCTTTCCTATCAATCCCGAGCCGCCAGTTATAAGTATCTTTGCCATTTGGTATTATTTTGATCAACTTTGAAGGCAACAAGCCCAGTACAATTTAGTTCAATGAAGAACACATCAAAGTTAAGTAATGACGAAGTTAAGGCACATTTTGATGATCGCGAAATATTGGAGAAAACAGCCAGGCAGTTAGTAAAAGATCTGGCGTTAATAGGTGAGGAAATAGACTTTGATGCTTCCCAAACAAATGCTTACATTAGTTTGTACAATAAACTTAAACAACTGATCATTCAATTTGTAGAAACAGATATACAGTCACTTATGAATTTGTTATACAGAATTGACCTCGGTGAAAAGGCTGCAAAAAGCGCGCTGCTAAAGGAGCCTGGTGACAAAACTGATCTTTTGGCTCAGCTTATTTTGAAGCGAGAACTACAAAAAGTTTTGCTCAAAAAAGAGTTCGATAAATAAAAATCATACTGTAATTAATTGAAAGTAGTTGTTAATTCAACTATCACATTGGTTAAAATTATAATTTTGTATCTCCTAAGTTGAATAAACACAATGGACAAATATTCATACCTCAGCAACGGAGACGTTGACGCGATTGAGGAACTATACAAAAAATTCAAAGAGAACCCCGACTCGGTAGATGACGGATGGAGAAAATTCTTTGAGGGGTTCGAATTCTCCAAAACTAATTACGAAGAACAGGGAACAGGTGCCACAGGTGTACCTGAAAACTACGAGAAAGAGTTCAAGGTTAAAGAACTCATAGAAGGGTACCGCACACGGGGTCACTTGTTCACAAAAACAAACCCTGTACGAGAAAGAAGAAAGTACCGCGATACTATTTCTCTCGAGTATTACGGGTTGAGTGATGAAGATCTCGATAAAGAGTTCCAGGCCGGGAATGAACTTGGGCTGGGAAGTGCAAAACTCCGTGATATTATCGATCACTTGCAGCAAACTTATTGCCACTCAATTGGAGTAGAGTACGTTTACAACCGTAAGCCAACGGTACTAAAGTGGTTGATCAATCGTGTTGAGCAAAACCGAAACACTCCAGACTTTAACGTAGAAAAGAAAAAAAGAATTCTTCACAAGCTCAACCAGGCGGTTGTTTTTGAAGGTTTCTTACACAAGAAGTTTGTAGGGCAAAAACGTTTCTCACTGGAAGGTGGAGAAGCATTAATTCCGGCTCTCGATACAATCATTGAATACGGTTCTGAACTAGGTGCACAGGAAGTAGTTGTTGGGATGGCTCACCGCGGCCGACTCAACGTATTAGCCAATATCTTTGGCAAAACGTACGAGCAAATCTTCAGTGAATTTCAAAGCAAAGAATACGAAGACGAGATTTTTGATGGTGATGTGAAATATCACCTCGGCTCATCAGCTGATGTGAAAACACAAAATGGAAAAGATGTTCATCTGACACTTTCGCCAAACCCTTCACACCTCGAAGCTGTCGATCCTATTGTTGAAGGTATTTCAAGAGCTAAGATCGACAACTACCTCAATGAAGAGGATAAAATTATTCCTGTTCAGATCCATGGTGATGCAGCAATTGCAGCTCAGGGTGTGGTTTATGAAGTCGTGCAAATGGCTCAGCTTC
>NZ_JAVLBN010000080.1:0-4804 GCF_031581065.1 Salibacter sp. | reverse complement strand
CGATGGCTTAAACCATAATTTCTATTCTTTTTTGTCTGTTAATAATGATTTTTATTTCTGCGGGACATTAAAGGCAACACCAGGAACTGGTACTATTTCAAATGATAGTGCTTATGGAAATGATGACTACTACGTTGAAAAAATAGATCAACAGGGTAATACTGTGTGGTCATTTAGAGCGGGTGGAGATGATCATGATAGATTGACGGATATTACATATCTATCAAATGGTCAGTTATTATTGAGTGGTTATTCATTCTCCAGTAATACCGGCTCTAAAACAGACCCCGGCTTTGTAGGCCAATTTTCCAGACCTGATAACTGGTTAGTATGGTTAGATATTCCAACATTTATTGAAGAAAAAAGCACAAACAACTCTTTTTCAGCATATCCAAATCCCGCTAAAGAATATATCCGGTTCAACATAGCCCCAACATCTGCATTGAAAAAGTGGAAATTAATTTCAGTAACCGGTAAAGTAGAATCTGAAGGAAATGTTGTTGAAGGTATAAACCAAATCGATTTACAAAAACTTAGCAGTGGTTTATATTTCTTGAAATTAACGGGTGAAAATCAAGTTTTCACTAAAAAAATCATTGTTAAATAAAGTCTTAAATCAGGGTAGGTTTATATCCATTTAAACAACCGCTTCAACCACTTCAACTTTCCTTTGTATGGCGGATACTTTAATGGAACATCTACCTTGTCTGACTTCTCCAAAATGCTTTTCCGATGAGAAAAAGCCAAAAAGCTGTCTTCTCCGTGGTAGTTTCCCATTCCGCTAAACCCAACTCCGCCAAAAGGTAAATCGGGCTGAATAAGGTGTTCCAGCGTGTCGTTGATGGTACCTCCGCCAAATGACAGCTTTTCCAATAATTCTTTTTTCAATTTACCGTCTCTCGTAAAATGGTAATATGCCAGTGGCTTGGGTTTGCTGCGAATAATTTCCACTACTTCTTTTATCGATGAGTAGGTGAAAATGGGAAGGATCGGACCAAAAATTTCATCGTTCCACAACATGTGATCTTGAGGGACATCTGTGACAACTGTAGGCTCAATGTATCTTTCATCTCGGTCAGATCCACCACCGATCAAAACCTTTACACCATCCAGGCCGGCCATGAGTCGGTCGAAATGTTTTTCATTGACGATACGCGCGAGATCAGGACTGTCCTTTGGGTTCTGACCGAAAAATGAGTGAATCGCTTTTTCCAGTTCATCAATCAGTTTTCGAGAAACCGAATCGTGTACGAGAATGTAATCCGGTGCCACACAGGTTTGTCCGGCATTGAAGAACTTTCCGCTCACTATGCGTTTTGCAGCTGTTTTGACAGAAGCCGTTTCATCGACTATCGTAGGCGATTTACCTCCGAGCTCGAGCGTCAGGGGTGTCAGATTCTCGGCCGCAGCCTTCATGATGATTTTCCCAACTGCCGGACTACCAGTGAAAAAGATTTTGTCAATCGGCTGAGCGAGAAGTTCGTTCGTTTCATCAACTGCTCCCTGCACAACGCTAAAAAACTGCCTGTCGAAAAACTCATCGATCATTTTTTCCAGCGCCCGTGAAGTGTTGGGCGTCATTTCAGAGGGTTTCAAAACAACCGTGTTTCCGGCAGCAATAGCGCCAATAGCCGGAGCCAGGCCTAACTGAACCGGATAATTCCACGGAGCAATGATCAACGAAACACCGTAAGGCTCACGCATGACATAACTTTTTGATGGAGCGCTCAAGAGAGAAGATGATTTTTTCTCTGGCTTCATCCAATCATCGAGATGATTGAGCGTGTGATCGATATCGCGAAGCAAATAACCGGTTTCAGACACGAAGCTCTCAAACTCCGGCTTTTGAAAATCGGCTTTCATAGCCTCGTGAAGTTGCTGTTCATGGTTCTGAATAGCGCGCTTGAGCGTTCTCAATTGTTCTTTTCTGAATTTAGCCGGCCGGGTAACACCGCTATAGAAATAATTTTTTTGATCTTTAACCACAGATTCTATCACACTCATTGAACAAGGGGTGTTGGTTTCTGTTTCTAAAATACGCAAACTATCAAAATAAAGCCCATGAAAGAAGGCGATAAACTACCGGAATTTTCACTTCTCGATCAGAACCGAAACGAGTTCAACAGCAAGAGCTTGCTGGGAAAAAAATCTGTCATCTACTTTTACCCGAAAGATGAAACGAAAGGCTGTACTGCCCAGGCTTGCAGTTTTCGCGATGCATTTGAGGATTTTAAAAATGCAGATGCAAATGTTGTGGGCATCAGTTCAGATTCTCCCGAATCTCACGAGAAATTTGCCAAACGTTACGATTTGCCATTTACGCTTTTGAGCGATGAGGAGAAGGAAGTCCGCAAGCTGTTTGAGGTTCCCACAAACCTGCTCGGATTTATCCCTGGCCGCGTCACGTATATTTTTGATGAGAAGGGCATTTTGAAAAAGATTTACAACTCTCAAATGAAACCTGAAAGTCATGTTAATGAAGCGATGAAGGTGCTTGAGGAGATGTAAGGCTAAATTTATATTTTAGCTTTTATGAACTTATGCAAAACCCTCCCCTTCCTTCTAATGGTTGTTCTTGGCTGTGTCGGAGAAGAAAAAGATAAAAGTCGACAAGCTAACTCATTGAAAGTTGAGTATGACACGACCATAGCTTTTGTTGGAGAAAAGTTAAACATTTCCCCATCAGATAGTAATATCAATTTTTGCACACCGGGAAGAGATTATTATCAGGTCGTTTACAACAAGGACTCAGAGTCTTATCTGTTGGCTTTTTACAATAGAGTCAATCACTCTGTCAATTTTAGCACGATTGACAGAAACTATAATCAAAAAAACAAGGAAGTTCCTCTTAACGATAGCATTACAGATGTTTCATCACTTTTATTGTTAAATGAAGACTCTGTTTTGCTAACGGCAAACTCACATCAATCTGTCGTTATTTGTTCAAGAGCTGGTGAAACAAGAACCGTTTCACAAAAGAAAATTTTCGGATCTGACTCTCTCTATTTATTGCATTTAAGGCCTCCATCATTTTTCAAAAAAGATAGTCTATTAATTGGCTTTGGCGGTATGTTTAACTCTCCAAATAAAAAACACCGCTATGATTTTCCCTTTTTAGCATATCTGGATCTTAAAACATTGAGAGCTAAAGTTCTTCCCTTTAGATTACCAAAGGGGTTGTTGCATAAAAAGGGATCGATGGGTCCAGACTTCACCAATCTTTCTATAATAAATGGAAAACCATATTTCAACAACACCCTTGTGGATACTGTTTTGTTAGCGGTATCTGAAAAAGACCATAACCTGTATAAAAAGGATGTGCCTGAGTATCTCCCAAACAGAGACCAAATATTGAGCAATGATTCAATATTTGAGGGGCTATTCAAAAGGCATTATCACGAAATGAAATTGAGAAATCACGTTTCGCCCGTTTATGAAATAGGAGGTCGTGAAGACAAAATTGATGTTAAGTTCAAACCTCTCTCTGTTAAAAGAGCCGGACAAAGAATTGAGGTAAAATATGACTCAACAATCGTGGATGTTTACGATAACAGCTTAAGCTTTACTAAAAGGATAAAAATACCCTATGTGTCAACTAACTTTTGGTATACGAACAACAGGCTTTTATTTAGAAATAGAGAAAAAGACTCAAAAAAAGGCCTTTTTGACAAAGATGTTATAGCCAGGTATGAAGTCTATCGTGTTTCAAATTGAGTTTTGTTCTGGCTTTTTATAGAAAAACAAGAAGGTTGAGCAGTCGTAATAGTCTTAATATCAACTTTTCAAAACCCTCTCAATTCCCTCAGCAACACGCTCACCATCCATCGCGGCAGATACAATTCCACCGGCATATCCTGCTCCTTCACCGCTCGGGAAAAGTCCGCTTATTTGAGGGTGCTCACAGGTGTCATCTTTGCGCGGAATACGAACCGGTGAACTCGTACGACTTTCAACGGCCAATATTTGTGCTTCATTTGTAAGATAGCCTTTCATCTTCTTTCCAAAGGCTCTGAATCCGTCCTGCAATCTGGCGCGCACAAACTTGGGAATACCTTCATGCAATGGAGCAGATTGAATTCCCGGGATATACGAACAGTCGTTTAGTGAATCGGAAAGTGTGTTATTCACAAAATCCTGTAATCGCTGAGCCGGTGCTGTTTGATCTCCTCCTCCCCACTCGCATGCTTTTTTCTCCAGATGCTGCTGGAAGCGCAAATAAGCGAGCGGTCCGGCAGAGTGAAAGCCTTTTATGTCTTTCCACTCTACACTCACAACAATTCCCGAATTAGCGTAGCGAGAACTGCGAGTAGAGGTAGACATCCCGTTCACAACAACCTCTCCGGGAGCTGTTGCCGATGGAACAATTTGCCCACCCGGACACATACAAAAAGAGTAAACTCCTTTATCACGAACCTGGTGCACAATACTGTAAGGAGCAGCCGGCAAATACCTTCCACGGTCAGATCCACAGCTATATTGGATGTCATCGATCAATCTTTGCGGGTGTTCAACGCGAACGCCCAATGCAAAAGGTTTTGGTTCAACGAGAATGTCGCGTTTTACCAACAATTCAAAAATATCACGAGCCGAGTGTCCGGTCGCCAAAATCACGGCTTTTCCTTCTATTTTATCTCCATCCTCAGTAACAACACCTTTCATCGACTGGTTATCGATAATGAAGTCTGTAACTTTCGTGTTGAAATGCACTTCTCCCCCGGCATCCAGAATACTCTGCCGCATCTTTGCCACAATCTTGGGCAATTTATTCGTCCCGATGTGAGGGTGAGCATCAACCAAGATGTCT
>NZ_JAVLBN010000007.1:0-78765 GCF_031581065.1 Salibacter sp. | reverse complement strand
GATTAGGTTTCATTGAAATAAAAGGTTTATTAGAAGTATTTAACGGTAAACTATTAAACTCCATCAACAGTAAAACACACTTCTCACTTTACTCACATTTCGTATTTTGGCCCACTCATTAAAACAAGTGTATGGAGTCAATTGTATCGAAAACGCCTTTAATAACGAATGATGCTATCGTTTTTGGATTGCTGATGGGATTGTTGATGCTTATCTTTTATACAGCAAGGCATCCCCGGTTCAGACGTTTTTATTCGATTATTCCATCACTGTTATTGTGTTATTTTTTACCATCGTTGTTCAATACGCTCGGAATTATATCTCCGGCCTGGATCGAATTCGAGAAAGCACTCTCGGTTCTGACCGAAAATGGATACGATGTTGCCGGTATTACGACTTTACACGGGCTTAAGGAGTTTGTATCGAATAATGAGGTGAATGTCGAAATGCTGCGTCCATTCATGCATAAGTCAAACTTATATTTTGTGGCTTCTCGTTTTTTATTGCCTGCCAGTTTGATTCTGCTCACATTGAGCATCAATTTGAAAGAAGTATTTAAGCTTGGACCAAAGGCACTCATCATGTTTTTTACGGCAACAGTTGGCGTTTTGATTGGTGGTCCGATCGCAGTGTGGATATTTTCTATGGTTTCACCTGAGGTTGTTGGAGGTGCTGGTCCTGATGCTGTTTGGCGCGGACTCACAACTATTGCAGGTAGTTGGATTGGAGGAGGAGCTAACCAGGCCGCTATGTTTGAAATCTTTGAGCCGAGCAGCAAACTCTACTCGATTATGATTACGGTGGATGTGATTGTGGCTGAAATCTGGATGGCTTTTTTGCTACTGGGAGTAGGAAAGGCTGATAGTATCGACCGTTTTTTCAAGGCTGATGCATCTGCCGTGACGAATTTGAAAAATAAGATGCAGGCATTCAGTGATAAAATTGCGCGTATTCCTTCTTTTACAGATATGATGATTATTCTGGGAATAGGTTTTGGGTTTACCGGATTGGCTCATATCATAGGTGATTTTATGTCGCCATTCATCGCAGAGAATTTTCCTGGATTAGCTCGCTTTAGCTTGACGAGTAAATTCTTTTGGTTGATCGTGGCAGCGACTACGTTTGGATTGATAGCTTCTTTCACCAAAATGAGAAATTACGAGGGGGCAGGAGCTTCTAAAGTGGGGAGTGTTTTCATTTATATTTTGGTAGCTACAATCGGGATGAAGATGAATATTTTGGAGATATTCAGCAACCCGTCACTTTTCCTCGTGGGACTCACCTGGATGGCTATTCATGTACTCTTACTTTTCATTGTAGCTAAACTGATTAAAGCTCCATATTTCTTCCTGGCAGTGGGGAGTAAGGCAAATATTGGTGGAGCAGCATCCGCACCGGTTGTAGCTGCAGCATTTCACCCTGCATTAGCTCCGGTTGGTGTCTTACTGGCTGTTCTCGGTTATGCACTTGGTACTTATGCAGCGTGGATGTGCGGAATTCTCATGCAGGTTGCTGCAGGAGGTTGACTTTTACCTTAAATTCGTGGTTGTAAGGTTTCTGCTTTTTTGACTCAGTCAAAAGGTGCTGAACTAATGTGCGTTTAATTGCATAACAACTATAGAATGACATTTGAAAGAAAAATTTCACAACTTTTCAATCTTAATGATGAAAACTGGTTGAAGCATGCCAATAAGTGGAGTGTTTGGACGCGGTATTCTGTGCTACCTGTTATTGTTTTAGCGTTTTGGAGCAGAGTATGGATTGGGTGGTGGTGCTTGATTCCGGGGATTTTAGCTATTCTATGGATGTTTGTGAACCCCGTCCTCTTCTCAAAACCGAAATCTACTAAGAACTGGGCTTCTAAAGCAGTTTTGGGAGAAAGAGTTTACCTTAACCGTGATCATGTTGATATACCTTTAATTCATAAATCCCCTATTTTTCAGGTATTAAACTTTATATCATTTGTTGGTTTAATACTATCAATATGGGCAATTATTGAGTATTCGGTTTGGGGTGCTGTACTTGGTGTTTTATTAGCTTATTTGGGTAAATCATGGTATTTAGACAGGATGGTGTGGCTCTATGAAGACATGAAAGATGTGCATCCTGAATATAAGAAGTGGGAATATTAAAATAACACTAAAACAAAACAGCCCCAAGTTTTAAATTCTTGAGGCTGTTTCGTAGCAAAATGCTTTAGGGAAGTCGGGATGACTGGACTTGAACCAGCGACCACACGTCCCCCAGACGTGTACTCTACCAACTGAGCTACATCCCGATTTTTGAAAACCCTAATTCCTAATCAAACTGTAAGATAGTTGTGAAAGTAGGGTTCGTGGATTTTTCCGGTCGGCAAATTTATAATTTAATCTTAAACAGCAATTGGGGTAAACTCGTTAACATTGTAAAAAGCATCGCATGAAACAATTCAAAAGTATCAATCCGTTTAACGGTGAAATTCTCAATCATTACCCGCTTATTTCCCGAGATGAAGCAATTAAACGGGTTGAGAAAAATCACAAGGCATTCAATGATTTTCAAAAGGTTTCTTATAACGAACGAGCACACAAACTCGAGAAGTTGAGTGAGCTATTAAAAAAAAAGAAAGAGGAATTGGCTCTGACCATGACCCAGGAAATGGGTAAGCCTATTTCTCAAGCAATTACTGAAGTTGAAAAATGTGCGTGGGTTTGCAATTATTATGCAGAAAATGGTGATGATTTTTTATCTGACGATACCATTAAAACTGATGCTTCCAACAGCTTCGTTAAACATGAACCGCTAGGCACTATATTAGCAATCATGCCCTGGAATTTTCCGTATTGGCAGTTTTTCAGGTTTGCCGCACCAAATATTATGGCAGGTAATTCTTTATTACTCAAGCACGCTCCAAATGTTCAGGGCTGTGCTGAGCATATCATCGAGTTGTTTAAGGCAGCTGATTTTGATCCTGATTACTGTCAGAACCTGGCGGCCGATGTCAGCGATGTTAAATCAATCATCGAGCACAAAGCAGTGCAGGGAGTTACGCTTACTGGGAGCACCAGTGCGGGAAGTGCTGTAGCCTCAATTGCGGGGAAAAACATCAAGAAAACAGTTCTCGAGTTAGGTGGCAGCAATCCGTTTATCGTGATGGAAGATGCCGATCTCGACCTGGCTCTTGAAAAAGCCTGGATCGGCAGGATGCAAAATACGGGTCAAAGCTGCATTGCAGCAAAACGATTTCTCGTTCACGAAAAACACGTTGATGATTTCATCGATGGTATTCTATCAAAACTCATGGGAGCCCAGGTTGAAAATCCTAAAGATGACGACAGTTTCTTTGGTCCCATGGCCCGCACCGATTTAGCCGAAGAACTCGAAAGCCAGATGAAAAAATCTGTAGAGATGGGAGCACAACTCATTCATGGTGGAAATAGAACAGATGCTCATTTTCAACCCGCTCTTTTAGCCGGTGTTAAGCCCGGCATGCCGGCTTTTGATGAAGAGACTTTTGGTCCACTCGCTTCTGTAACTACTTTCAAAACAGAGGAGGAAGCGTTGGAGCTGGCTAATCGAACAGATTATGGCCTGGGAGCGTCAGTGATCTCAAAAAACCCTGAACAACATATTCACCTGCTTCGCAAAATCCAGGGAGGAGCCGTATTCTTCAATGAGATTGTGAAATCTGATCCTCGTTTACCATTTGGCGGAACCCACAAAAGCGGTTATGGAAGAGAATTAGCGAAAGAAGGAATACTGGAGTTTACCAATCAAAAAGTGATTTATTTCGCTTGATTTATCAACAGTCAGAACCACACAGAGAGCGAGCTATTAGTCGTGGATCTGACCGAAAACCATAAATCATAAAAAACGGTTATCAACAAATTAGATTTTTGTAACTCGCATTACAATTACATAATTTGCAAGCTTTTATTTTTGCAGGCAATTAAGACGATATAATTTAAACAAGATAGAAAATGAGTGAAGAAATTGAACGCGTGAAAACGCTGATTATAGGTTCGGGACCAGCAGGTTATACAGCAGCTATTTATGCTGCTCGTGCAGATTTAGACCCGGTTATGTACACAGGAATGGAACCTGGGGGGCAGCTGACAACTACGACTGAAGTTGAAAATTATCCCGGTTATCCTGATGGTGTTCAGGGTCCAGAGATGATGGAGCAATTCAAGAATCAAGCTGAGCGATTTGATACTGATGTTCGCAATGGTTGGGTGTCAAAAGTGGATTTTTCTGGACCTATTCATAAGGTTGAAGTGGATAATGGTAAAAAGACCATTGAAGCACATACAGTAATCATTTCAACCGGAGCTTCAGCAAAATGGCTTGGGTTAGAATCTGAACAACGATTGAGAAACAACGGTGGTGGAGTATCTGCCTGTGCTGTTTGTGATGGTTTCTTCTACAAAGGTCAGGAGGTAGCGATAGTTGGTGGTGGTGATACTGCCTGCGAAGAAGCATCCTATCTTGCTAAGCTTTGTAAAAAAGTTCACATGATAGTGAGACGTGATGAAATGAGAGCTTCTAAGATTATGCAGGAGCGGGTAGAAAAGGCTGAGAATATCGAAATTCACTGGAATACGGAAACAGTTGAAGTATTGGGTGATCAACAGGTTGAAGGAGCTAAGTTTATGAATAACCAAACAAATGAAGAATTTGAAATTCCCGTAACCGGTTTCTTCGTGGCAATTGGTCACAAACCAAATACTGACGTTTTTAAGGATTGGATTGATATGGATGAAGTAGGCTATATCAAAGTAAAACCAGGCACAGCTAAAACAAATGTTGATGGTGTTTTTGTTGGAGGTGATGCAGCTGATAAAGTTTATCGCCAGGCTGTGACAGCAGCTGGAACAGGTTGTATGGCAGCTCTTGATGCTGAACGCTACTTAGCTGAAAAGGGTCTTGCCTAATTAATATTTCTTATTTAAAAATACAAAAAGCCTCAATATAAGTTATTGGGGTTTTTCTTTTATTATGCTATTATTGCTAGGTGAATCTTAATATTTTAAGTATCATATCTTACTTAATGCCCCTGACAATAGGGCTGCTGGGTGCCGTCTCTCTTCTCAGTAACAGACACCGCGGATTCTCTAGAAATGCAATGGGGTTTGTTATTCTTGCCACATCGTACAAAGGTCTTGATGATCTCATTGGCTATTTGGGGCTTAATGACTTACAAATCATTTCGTATTTCTTCAGTATTATATCCCTTTTTAGCGTTGCTCCGCTTTTGTACAAGTATTTTCAGAGCCTTTTACAGGAGAACTATATTTTCACAATCAAAGATTTTAAGTACTTCATTGTTCCGCTCGTGTTACTGGCTTTAACATTAATTTTGGCACTGACTGTGAGTAAATCAGAGCTCTTACATGTACTCAATAACCGTTTTGATGAAGGTCGTGATTTTTATGGTAAAACAGCTCTAATTTTCATCTATCTAATTGGCTATCCACTATTGATTATTCAATGGATCCTGTACTTTGCGTTTATCAATAAGCTGGTTTTTAGGCAAAAGAAAAGGTATGGCAAATTTTACGGCTCTTACGAAAAGCGGAATGAACAACTTATAAGAAGAGTGTTTTTTGCATTAACCAGCGTTTTCATTATCAGTTTTTTGATGTTGTTTTTTCAAATCAGTCAGAACCTGATCATCATTCTGTCAAACATCGTTGTGGCAATACTGATTGGTATTGCAATCAAAGCAGGCCAAGAACAGGTTGATATGAAGCGTTACAGGATGTACAAACTCAATTCGCACGAAGAAGAAATTCAGCAGGGAGAACTGAACCAGTTTGATAGTTGATTAAAATCTCATTTTCCTGATTGATGCCGGGCTTTTACCGTACTGGTAATTGTATTTAGGTCTAAACCTTCCATTTGTATTGGTTCTCAACACATAAGAATACGAAATCATGATGGTTCCGTAAGCATCCATTCTGTCTGGGTTTCCGCGAATTCTTCCTTGTGACGGATATGCAGTTTCACCCACACCGGGAACTTCATCGCCTCTAAAGGAAAGCTCTCTTGCCTGATCTGAAGGTAAATTTGCAGGATCAGGGTAAACTGAGCTAACATCATCTAAATAATCAGTGAACATTTTACGGTAATTCACTTCAATGCCAATTCTGTGTCTCCTAAACCTTTGGTATTTCGTTTTAAAAGTGAAGAATCCGCCCAGGCCAATTGGTATTACCGGCTCAACAGGAGAATAAGAAACATTCTCAGTTTTGAGCGGACGTAAATCTACCCAACTCCCGTTTTGTTGTGCTTGTGGATTGTGATAGGCTACTCCAATTCCTACAAATCCCATTAAATGAAAATCGACTTTATAACGCATTTTACCGCCAACATCATTGATGATTAACGGATAATATTCCAATCTACCAGATGCTTCAATAATATTATTACGAAAATGTAGATTTCGGTTTGCCCTTGGTGATTCCTTGTTTAAACTATCAGCTCCTGTAACTAATAAGTAATTGGCTTCAAAGCGCAAACCAAAACGGTAATTTAGTCTTTTGCGAACAAATCCGCCTATGTTGTAACGCGTGTTAGGCCTTATTACATTAAAGCTATTTGTACCGGTTTGTGAAGCTAAGTCACCAAAATAATTGGCTACACCGGCTTGTCCGCCAACATCCCAAACGAATTTTTGGCCGAAACCGAAAAATGGCATTAAAAACAGAAATATCGGTATAACATGTCTCATAGAAGGAATAAAAGGTGTAGCAAATATAATAATGTTTGCTGCAATGTGCGGTTAATTTTTTGTAAACCTGAATTAAGTAATTGATTGAGTCTCTTTAACGAATTGTAAAACCATTATTATTGAAAAGCTTTAAAGTGCTAAAGAGGCTGTTTGTTACAACAGTGATTCTACCTTTGTTCACACAAAAAATGTAAACCGTAAATAGGTTACGGAACGTGAGACTTTATTTGTGAAATGCGATTTGCTGTAGTAGATGTAGAAACAACAGGAGGCCATCCGGCTGCTAATGGAATTACTGAAATAGGAATTGCCGTTGTAGAGGGTGATCAGGTAGTAGATCGGTTTCATTCGTTGGTGAATCCTAAACAAAACATTCCACTCAACATTCAGGCTCTGACCGGCATAACACCTGAGATGGTAGCTGATGCACCGGTTTTTGATGAAGTTGCGAATGATGTATTAAGTTTTTTGGAAAGCAGTGTTTTTGTAGCACACAATGTCAATTTCGATTATGCCTTTGTCAAAGAGGCATTTAAAGGAGTAGGGATTAAGTTTGAAGCTACTAAGCGATTGTGCACTGTTCAGTACACACGGGCTGTTTTGCCTGGATTACCGGGGTATAGTTTGTCAAAGCTGTGCAAGAAGATGAATATTCAGAATGAAAATCCGCACAGGGCTTTGAGTGATGCTGAGGCTGCCGCCCAAATTTTACTTTTTGTCAAAAACCTGGATAGAAAAGACTTATTGTCTCACAGATTGAAAAGACGTTCTTCAGTAGCGAGTTTTCCAAAATATATTGATAGAAAAGTTGTAGATGCTTTACCAAATTCAGAAGGAATTTATTATTTCCATGATAAAAAGGGAAAAGTCATTTATGTAGGTAAAGCAACTGATATACAAAAAAGGGTAAAAAGCCATTTCACTTCAACTTCTACTTCAAAATTTTATCAGGATTTAAAGCGTGAAGTTCGAGATATTACTCATAAAGAATCAGGGTCTGATGTAATTGCTGCTCTCATGGAGGATCACGAGATTAGGCATCTTTGGCCTAGATTTAACAGGGCTCAAAAGCGAAACCCGGTTTATTATGGAGTATATGCTTATCGCGATAGATCTGATTTTTGGAGGATTGGAATCAATAAAGTGAATAATAGTTATCCGCCAATTAAGCGTTTCCACACTTTACACGCTGCGCGTTCATGGCTTTTGAAAACTGTTGAAAAGTACGAGTTGAAGGCTGAATTCTGCGATTTGGAGTTTGCTGTTTACGGAACTGATGATATCTATCTTCACAATGAGCATTTTGAAAAGATGCAACGGGAAGTGGAGAGTGATGGTCGCTCTCTAATTATCCCTCAAAAGGGCAGGAGTAAAAGCGAGAAAGGATTCATTTTTGTTGAAAAAGGAGAGTATAAAGGCATCGGGTTTATCGATTCAGATGTTTCAATCTCGAGCATTGATGAGATTGAGCAGCATCTTCAAGTACGCAAGTCGAGCATTATCACGGAGCAAATAATCGAAAAAGTTCTCGGTCAGATCCCTGCTCATCAACTGATCGAGCTGTCGTAGAGTCGGCTGGTTGTCCCGGCTCTGACCGTGAAGTTAACAAGCTGTAAAGCGATAGCGAAAAAATGATTATGGTTGTTAATAACGCAGCTTTCATTTTACTACAACGCCAAAAAGATTCTTTTGATTGAGTGATGCGATCTGGTTGTTGGTAGAGAAACGAGAAACCGGCTGTGCAGAATAACCCGAACATTCCTCCTGAAATGTTAATTGCTGAAAAAGCGTAAATAGTGACTGATAGAGAGAGCAATGTACTAATAATAATACTGATGGTGCGTGTTTTTTGCCATCCTAACCCTGTGATGAAAATTCCTGACAATAATACTGTTCCATAAAGCTGAATGGGATCGTGAAATAGCCTGGTAAATGTGCTCGCAAAAAAGGAAATCCCAAAAAGCGGCAAACTAATTCTAAGGGCGCTCAACATTCTGTAAAAATCGAGGTAGCGGTAAAATACCAGGCGTAGGGAGCAAATAGAAAAAAAGCCGGAATGGCTAAAATACCGTAGATATTGTGTCCGGTAAGAAACCAAAGCACCAGGTGAATACTCAATATTGAAATGGGAATTGTGAGCGTATTCCTGATAAACAAATAAAGAATGCTGGTTAATGTTCCTAAAAGAATGAGCCAGCCACTAACTGAAGTAAAAATGTAGTTTGAACCGAGTTGCGAGAGTTGCAGTAAAGCCTGGCCATAGTAGGAAACAAGAAATATAGCTAAGAAACTTTGAAGGGTTTTTATTCTGAATAGCGTTCCCAAGACTTTATTGATTTTGAATCAAAAATAGGTGTACGACTACAAAGATCTTTAATTGATTTCAATACTTATCAACAGTTAAGTAAGTAAAATTCAAATAGTGATTTAAAGTTGTTTATTCGTGAAATTTTGGACCGGTTTTTAAAATTTGATTGATCACTTTTAATCGGGCAGACATACTCTGTGAATAATCACTATTTTTGCGGCCTCAAAACAAAGATTTATGGCATTAAAGTGCGGTATTGTAGGACTCCCAAATGTTGGGAAATCAACTCTTTTCAACTGTTTGTCAAATGCAAAAGCTCAATCGGCAAACTTTCCCTTTTGTACGATTGAGCCAAACGTGGGAACAATCAATGTACCTGATGAGCGACTCGAAAAGCTCGAGAGTTTGGTGAATCCTGAACGCGTTGTACCTACAACAGTTGAGATTGTGGACATTGCCGGATTGGTTAAAGGCGCATCGAAAGGTGAGGGGTTGGGAAACCAGTTTTTGGGTAACATCCGTGAGACCGATGCTGTACTTCATGTTTTGCGTTGTTTTGAGGATGATAATATCACACACGTTGATGGATCAGTAGATCCTGTTCGCGATAAGGAAGTTATTGATGCTGAACTTCAACTAAAAGATCTCGAAACAGTTGAAACGAGATTGGAAAAAGTGAAGAAAAAAGCGAAATCGGGCGATAAAGAATCTGTCAAACAAGCTGATCTTTTTGAGAAACTGATCTCTTTGCTCGAAGAAGGGAAAAGTGTTCGTATTTACGAACCGGCAAACGATGATGAGGAAACGATGCTCAAAGAGCTTCAACTCCTCACATCAAAACCAATTCTTTACGTGTGCAATGTTGATGAAGCATCAGTAAAAGATGGAAACCATCATGTTGAGGCTGTTCGTGAAGCAGTTAAAGATGAAGGTGCTGAGATCATGGTTTTAGGTGCAGCTATTGAAGCTGATATCAACGAACTTGAGACTTATGAAGAGCGCCAAATGTTCCTCGAAGAAATGGGGCTCACACAGCCCGGAGTAAATAAGCTTATTAAAACAGCTTACAAATTATTGAAACTTCAAACCTATTTCACGGCCGGTGAAAAAGAGGTGAGAGCATGGACTGTTAGAATTGGGGCCAAGGCACCTGAAGCAGCCGGTGTTATTCATACTGATTTTGAAAAAGGTTTCATCAGGGCTGAAGTCATCAAATATGACGATTATGTTGAACTCGGTTCTGAAGCGGCATGTCGTGATAAAGGAAAGCTGTCTATTGAAGGAAAAGACTATATCGTTCAGGACGGTGACATTATGAACTTCCGCTTTAACGTTTAATCGGCTTTGTAAGCTTTGCGGATATAGTTTACGCTTTGCTCCATCAGTGATTGAAGAACATCGCGATCAATATCATCGAGCTTATTGATATACAGGCATGATACGCCTTTTTTGTATTTACCCAGGTTTTTCAGGAGTTCTGAATATTGCTTGAATCCAGACATGATATAAAGCGCGATATTTTGCTTGCGCGGTGAAAAACCAATCTGGAACCAGTCACCTTCTCGTCCACTGGCATATTTGTAGTGATAATCACCAAAACCAATTATGCTATCTCCCCACATCACAGGCTCTAAATTCGTCACATTTTTCATCATTTCAAGAACTTCAAAAGCATCTTTTCGCTTTTGTTCTTTTTCCACCTGATTGATAATTTCAGTCACACTTTTAGACTTATCAGGTTTGGTTTTCATGCCTGCCATGAGCGCTATTTTTTACGGTTCTTAAAAATGATGAAACCAATTAATATCACGATCAGAACCACAGCCATAGTGACGTATAACGGATCTGACCATATCTCTACTTCGTTGTTTCCAGTGTCAACATCAACGTCTGTAGGTATTTGGGCAAGTATATAGCCTAGTATAGATTGAATCATTATATCTCTTTTAATTTGCTTTAAAGATAATAATTTGAGGCTGATCTTCAAGGTTTATAAGGATAATAATAATTTGAAAGGTGCGGCACAACTCGTGTTCATCAGGCTGATTAAAGTTTCTTAATTCAGTGTAATTCAAAAGATTATTTTTCAGTTATATTTGCCATCATAATTCCTGAATAAATGGCTAAAACGGGGAGTCAAAAAACAACAATATCTGCTATTTTCTTTTTTGCAGCAATGTTAGCTGTTTTGAGCCTATTTGTGAAGTATCGATCAGCAACAGAAAAGCACCTGAAAAACGAGCTTGAAGCCCAATCACTTTTCGCCAAAAGTGAAATAGAAAATGTGGTTAAAAACAACATTGAAGCTTTAAAAAGTTTTAAGGATCGATTAGAGTTTACAAATGGTAAATATTTTGAGCATTGGCACAAGGATGCTAAAAATATCATAGCCAAACACAGATCAATAAAGTTTGTAGAGTGGATTGACTCAAATATGGTGATTCAGGGAGCTTACCCTGTAGATAGTAATGCTGAGGTGATTGGCTTAGACATTTCTAAAGTCGAGTACCGGGTAGCTTCGTGGCAACAAATTAAGAGAGATTCATCCATAAATGTTACTCACTGGACAAAATTGATACAGGGAGGAAGAGCATTTTTAATTGATATCCCAATTTTTATTGATGACCGTTTTTACGGAACGGTAACCGGGGGTCTTGATTTTTATACTGTTTTTGATAGAGTTTTCAGTGCTTACCCTGAGTTTTCTATTCGTGTAAATGATAATAGAGATAGTACTTTTTATGCAATTCACGATAGTGACATTGACAAAGTAGATAGCAGTTACAAACAATCTTATGAAATTGATCTACCGGTAAAAAGAGATAATTCCTGGAGGCTTCACTTTTCTCCATCATCCAGTAGCTATTACACGGCTGAAATGAAAGACGGGTATTACGGTTTAGTAGCCGGATTTATATTGTCCTTATTGTTGGCTATGCTCGTTTGGTTGTTTTTATCAGTAAAGGAAGCTGAGAGGAAAAGAGCTAAATCAAATGCAGAACTCGAGAAATTAAATGATTATCTGAAAAAGACAAAGAAAGAGGTTGAGCAGGCTTCAGAGTTTAAAACGGTCTTTTTATCAAATATGAGTCATGAAATTCGAACACCGCTCAATGCGATAGTCGGATTTACAGAAATTCTCAAAAAGCTGAACCTCGGTAGCGAAGAAAAGAAATACCTCTCCTTGATGGATTTATCTGCCAGGAACCTGATGTCACTTGTCAATGATATTCTGGATATCGATAAAATTGAATCTGGAAAAGCTTCTCTGCGAGAAGATATTTTTGAGCCTTGCAAAGAACTAAATGATCTTACAACACTTTTTGAACATGGCTTTTCAGAAAAGGGTCTTTATATCAAGCTCGATGATGACTGTCATGAAAATATCAAGGTGCAGGGAGATAGAGGAAAGTTTAATCAAATTTTCACAAACCTAATAGGAAACGCACTCAAGTTTACGAATGATGGTGGAGTTGTTATCAAGGCTAAAACTGAAGTAAAAGAAGGAGAGTTGTCAATTCATGCAGAAGTGAATGACACAGGAATGGGAATCCCAAAAGATAAACTCGAAGACATTTTTGGACGTTTCGTCCAGGTTGAAAACGAAAACTCGAAAAGACATAAAGGAAGTGGACTGGGGCTTTATATAACCAGAGAGATTGTCAACCTGATGGGAGGTGAAATAAAAGCCAAAAGCAAAGAAGGCAAGGGAAGTAGTTTTGTAGTTGATGTATCATTTGAAATTGTGAAAGAGGAGTCTGAAGTCCAAAATGAAGTCATTGATACATTTGACAATTCCAATATTCTCGTTGCAGAGGACAATCCGATAAATGTAGCTGTTATCAAGAACTTACTCAAACAGTTCAATGTATCACCAAAAGTGGTGAGTAATGGTAAAGATGCTCTTGAAGTGATTGAAGATGAGTTTTTTGATGTGGTTTTTATGGATCTTTTTATGCCTGAGCTGGATGGCCTTGATGCGGTAAAGAAATTGCGAAAAGGCGATTATAAAGGAACGATCATCGGATTATCAGCAGATGCCAAAAAAGAAACTATTGAACAGGCATACGAGGCCGGGGTAAATTCATATATCGTGAAACCCATCTCACACGAACAACTCCAGGATATCCTCTCTACTTATGCTTCTTCACAAACATCTGCGTTTAATTAACATGTTGTCTTAAAAGAGATAAAAAAAGCGACACTTCTTAAGAGAAATGTCGCTTTTAAAGTCTGTTAGGAATAAGTTTTTACTTGATTCCCAGTTTCTTTCTTAGCTTTTTTGGAATAGCATCTTTATGAACCATGATGTCCATTGTTTTGTACTTCACGTACGCCTCTGAAGCAAAGAAATAACCGTCATGCATCTCAGTGAATCCGGTTCCCCATGAGTTCTTTACGAGGTAATACTTCGTTCCGTTTTGGTCTTTTGCAATGCCAGTAATATGCATGCCGTGATCATCAGTTGTTTCGTAATTGTCAAATGCTTTTTGACGCATTTCCTGAGTGATTTCTTTTTCGTCACCCGGACTCATAAACTGATTCCCGATTTTCTCAGCTCCTGCATCACTGAAGTTTTCATTGTCAGATCCCTTTTTCTGGATCGCGTCTTCATTTTCAGGAACAATTGCCAGTCCGTCACGGAAAGAAAATCCTTTTTCGCTCACATCAGCTGCCCAGGCAACACCATAATCGTTTTCGAGCGAATTGTCCATCACCTTGATAAGGTCTTCCATTGGGACGTTGTAAACTTCTCCGCCAAGCCAGTTATCAGGTACTTCGAGAACAAACTTCTCGTAGAACGGATGATGCGTATAGCTCGATAGTTCTACATAATCATCCGGATTGATTCCCAGTTCATCCATGTATGACTGTGGAGTGTACGTTTCGCCATTGTACTCAAACTCCTCAGGGATCTGACCGAGATAACTATCCAGTGCATTGTTAAAAGCATTGTGCCACGCGGTTGATAACTCACCATTCGGGTTTTTGATCACCGCGTCAACCATACTCTTCATCACTTTGTCGAGTTCACCGTGAATATGTTTTTCAGTACCGTAGTTGAGTCCGCTGTAAACACTTTCCGGAACCATTCCGTAGTGTTTCATGACGTACGTAACATCGTGAAAAGCACCGCCCGGACCAAAATTTAGGTTGCCGTGCATTCTCACATACTTTTCGGCTTTATCGCTGTAAACGTTGCGAACGACAAACATTTCAGATAAATCGTAATCACCTTTTCCCATTCTGTCCAGTTCAGACTCAAAAAAGGATAGAGTAGAAAACGACCAGCAGGTACCTGAGCGGTACTGATTTTTGATGTCTGTTGCCTCAATGTCGTGTTCAATAGTGAATAAATAATTCCCACCTTCTTTGTTGCGCACAGTGTCCTGTGCAAACATAGTTCCGGTTGCAAGGAGCAGTGCTCCTACCAATAAACTCTTCAATTTCATAAAATAAATTCTTTTAATGTTTAACTGCACAAGTTAAGTGGCGCAAGTTAATAATATGCGCGATAATCAGGATGAGAGCCGCCACAATAGCAATGGTATTGAAAATCGTTTCGTAATGCTTGAGCGTAATGCTGGCAGCCAGTGCAGCAAATGAAAACCAAAGGAAATAGCGCATCCACGTGAAAGGAGTTCGCCTGGCCGAGTATAGTACTGCGACAAAACCAATCCCTAAAAATACAAAGTCAAATGCATGCCAGTACTCTTCCAGCCAGTGACTCATTGGAACTCTGAACAAAATCAATACAGGAAGCATCAGGCAGTGTAAAAGACAAACAACTGACGCTATAATCCCAACAGAATCGCTACTTTTCAACCAGTTTCTCATTTCGATGCAAATGTACAATAAAATGAAACAGTGTTGCAAAAACGAAGTGTGAGAATTGTTACTTTCGCAAAAAATGAGAATAATACTGGTCATTTTAATCGCTTTATCATCTGTTTCGGTCAGAGCCGAAAGCGATCATCCTATTCACATCTCCGTAGCTGAATGGCGTTACAATGCCGAGCGAAATACCCTCGAATGCGCAATCAAACTATTTACTGATGACCTTGAATTAGCACTCACAACACGAAACGGAGAATCTAGCTGGAACCTGGCAACAGATGACCAAATACCCAATGCCGATCGATATATTTACGACTATTTGAGTAAAACTGTTAGAGTGAGTCAGGACAATACTCAACTAACAATGAAATGGGTAGGAGCCGAGTACAACATGGATGCTGTTTGGTGCTATTTTGAAATACTCGAATTCAATGCCTCAACACAATTTGAGTTCACCAATAGCGCATTCCTGGAAGTCTATCCCGATCAATCAAATGTCAATCATTTTTATGTTGGAGAAGAATCTTCTTCATTTGTAACCAATAAAGACGATCGCGAGAAAATTATAAAATTGATCAATGAGTAAATTTGAACTGTACCTAAAACTTGGAACCGATCATATTCTCGATATCAATGGACTTGATCATCTCATTTTCATGCTCGCTATAGCAAGCGTTTTTTCCATTGCAAACTGGAAAAAACTACTCATCATGGTAACAGCATTTACACTCGGTCATTCTTTGACCTTGATACTGGCAGCACTTCACGTTGTGAGCGTAAATATGGAACTCGTGGAAACCTTAATACCAATCACAATACTGTTGACATCACTTGTGAATTTGTGGAAAAAGGGCAGAGAAAGACACACAATTGTCCTTTACATTCTCATGGTCCTTTTTGGGCTCATTCACGGTCTTGGCTTTTCCAATTACTTTGGCGAACTCGTAGCAGGTGATCAGGATCTGATCCTCGCACTTTTTTCATTTAATTTAGGGATTGAAGTGGCACAAATACTCGTGGTGCTTTCTATTCTCATCATCCATATTATTTTCGAGAAGATTTTTTCAGTGAAGCGTGAAAGCTGGATTTTATTTATGAACGGAGGCGTGTTTTTTCTTGCCCTAAGTATGATAATCGGTTAGTTTATGAGAAATACATTTTACACATTATTAGGTTTATTGGTTTTGACTTTTTCGGTCAGAACCGCAACTGCCCAGTACGAAACTTACAACAATAACAAGTTCAAGCAGCTCAAGGAAGAGCTGCCAACTCCAAATGTGTATCGCACAGCCAGTGGAGCTCCGGGGCATGAGTATTATCAGCAACAAGCTGATTATGAAATTGAGGTAACACTCGATGATGATAATCAAACGATCACCGGAAAGGAAACGATCACTTACTACAACAACTCACCTGATGACCTCAAATACTTGTGGGTTCAGCTCGATCAAAATGTGAGAGCACGCGATTCACAATCGAAAAAGATTCGCCAGAGGAGCATGAATGAAAAGATGTCATTTGGCGGCATGAAGCGCATGATGAATGATTTTGATGGCGGTTTCAAGATTTCATCGGTGAAAACAAACCGCGGTGCAAAACTCGATCACACCATCAACTACACGATGATGCGTATTGATTTACCCGAAACATTGGAAAGCGGACACACCTATACTTTCCAAATCGAGTGGAATTACAACATCAACAACCGAATGGAAATTGGTGGTCGTTCAGGTTATGAGTATTTCAAAAAAGACAGTAACTATCTTTACACAATCGCTCAGTTTTATCCGCGAATGGCCGTTTACAATGATGTTGAAGGCTGGCAAAACAAGCAGTTCCTGGGTCGAGGAGAATTTGCATTGCCATTCGGAGATTACGATGTGAAGATCACCGTTCCGGCTGATCACATTGTAGGATCGACTGGTGTTTTACAAAACGACCGTGACGTCCTCACATCAAAACAACGCAACCGCTTTGAGGAAGCCCGCGAGTCTGACAGCCCGGTTCTGATCGTGACAGAAGAAGAAGCGATTGAAAACGAGAAAGAGGGAACTTCGAAAACGAAAACATGGCACTTTGAAGCTGAAAATGTTCGTGACTTTGCATTTGCTACTTCTCGTAAATTCATTTGGGATGCACAGGGTGTTGATGTTGGCGGAGAGCGTGTTATGGCAATGAGCTACTACCCGAAAGAAGGAAACCCACTTTGGGAGCGCTATTCTACAAAAGCTGTGGCTCACACGGTTAAAACGTACTCAAAATACACGATCGATTATCCGTATCCTGTAGCAATTTCAGTAAACAGTAAAAGAATCGGGATGGAATATCCTATGATTTGCTTCAATTACGGTAGGCCTGAGGAAGACGGGACATATTCAGAACGCTTGAAATACGGTATGATCTCAGTGATCGTGCACGAGGTAGGACACAACTTTTTCCCGATGATCATCAACTCAGATGAGCGCCAGTGGACCTGGATGGATGAAGGATTGAACAGCTTTGTTCAGTACCTGACTGAGCAGGAATGGGAGCGCAATTATCCCAGTAGAAGAGGCCCGGCTTACAAAATTGTGAATTACATGAAAGGAGATAAGTCGTACCAAACTCCCATCATGACCAATTCTGAGTCGATCTTCCAGTTTGGTAATAACGCTTACGGCAAGCCGGCAACGGCTCTGAATATTTTGCGTGAAACGGTTATGGGACGTGAACTTTTCGATTATGCATTTAAGACATATGCTGAGCGATGGGCTTTTAAACACCCAACTCCGGCCGATTTTTTCAGAACCATGGAAGACGCATCGGCTGTTGACCTGGATTGGTTTTGGAGAGGGTGGTTTTATACGACTGCCCATGTTGATATTGCGGTTAATGATGTAAAGTGGTACAAAGTTGAAACCGGTGACCCGCGAATTGACAATCCGATTGCTCGCAAAATGGATGATGCTGATAAAAAATATATCGCAAACCAGCGCAATGCAAAATCGGTGGAGAAAACGATTACTGAGAAAGATACGGCTACAGCAGATTTCTACAACCGAACCGATGAGTACGATTACACTTCTCTTGATGTTGAGCGATTTAAAGAATACACAGCCTCGCTGAATGAAGAGGAAAAAGCGATGTTGGATACTAACATGAACTTCTATGAAATGGAGTTTGAGCTCGTTGGTGAATTACCGATGCCAATTGTTGCAGAATTCTCATTCCTGGATGGATCAAAAGAAAAGATTCATATTCCGGCTGAGATTTGGAGAATGGGTGATGAGAAAGTGAGCAAGGTTTTTTGGTTTGAAAAACAGCTCGTTGGTGTAGAGGTTGATCCAAACCTGGAAACAGCAGATGTTGACCGAAATAACAATTACTGGCCGGCCCGTAATATTCCATCGCGTTTTGAGTTGTTCAAAAAACAACAGCGAGGTTCACCTAAAAACCGCATGCAGCGTTTTCAAGAGGCAGAAGAACGATAGGACCGAAACATTTTACGGTCCGAAGAACGGCAGTAGGACCGAAAAATATTTCGGTCTGATGAACGGTAGGACCGAAAAACATTTCGATCCGTTCCATAAGAGGATTTGATCTATTCCGAATAATAATTTTAGTGACGATTAATTCCTAAAATGAGATCCAGTAGAAGGAAATATTTTCGTCATATTTTAAGATGCACACATTATTGAATTTCGATATGTAGGTACGCGATGCATCGCATACTTAGAATATCAAACTTTATCTTTATACGATCCCAATAATTTACTAACTTCGTAATTAAGTGTTGATTGTTATGGATTTAAAAGCATCTAAAATAGAGTTGGTCAGACTTATTCTTGACTCAAATGATAAAGCATTGATTGAAAAAATGTACAATCTTTTTAAGTCTAATTCTAGTGAGGTAGAGCAACCAGAGTTTAATAAAGATCAAATTGAAGAGATTGAACTGGGGCTGAGGCAACTAAATGAAGGTCAGGGAATATCTTTCAAAGATTATATGAAAAAGATTTCTTGATGGAAATCATTTTATCTCCAATTGCTGAAAAGAAACTCGATCTACTTCTTGAGTATATTGAATTAAACTGGGGGATTTCCTCTAAGGAAAAATTTATAAGAAAGCTTGAAAAGGAATTCATGCTCTTATCCTTGCATCCCTACAAAAATAAAAGAACAGAAACATTTCCAGAACTTTATAATTGTGTCGTAACTAAACAAACATCCATTATTTATCGTGTAATTCAGACTTCTTCTGTAGTAGAAATTGTTACGTTATTTGATAATCGACAGGATAATCAGGAACTTTTAAAAGAAATTAAAAAATACTTCAACCTCTAAAATTAACGAATAAGGAATGCGATGCATCGCATTCCTACATTTCGAAATACGGATCCTAAACCGCACAGTTAATAGTCATATTTACAATGTTTTAAATTGGAGTCAGAACGCTTATTTTTGGTAGAGCATATGATAATGAGATGACTTTTTTTGAAAAATTCATTAACTTTGAATGTATGAATATAGAAGAGAAAAAAATCTCATTGATAAATTGGATAACTACTTTGGAGGATGAAAGTGTCATTAATAATATTGAGAACTTCAGGAAAGCCTCAATAAATGAACTTCCTAAAGAGATAATCCATTTGCTCGAACTTTCAGATTCAGAGAAAATAGAAGATAGTATTGAGCACACGAAGTCAAAAGACCTTCTTGATAAATAATGAAAAAGGTAGTTTGGACAAATGTTGCTATTAACTCCCTTCAACTAATTTCAGACTCTATTAATGAACAATGGAATGAGAGTGTTACAAGCGAATTTCTCAATAAGTTAGATCACAGAATATCTCAAATTCAACGTAATCCTAAGCTAGCTCCTACTTTCAAGAGAAGCACTGTGCGACAACTATTTATTCACAATAATGTTTCATTATTTTACAGGATACACCCTGATTATATAAAATTACTTCTAATTTGGGATAACAGGCAAAATCCAGAACTACTCTTTAAAAAACTGACTTCTCTATAGTTAATCACAATCAAACAACCTCCATCTCACTGTATCCCTGTCCCGTAGGCGAAAGCTTGATTTGTGTTTGAATGCGTTCCTTGAGCGCATCAACGTGTGAAATTATACCAATTGTTCGGTTGTCGTTAGCTTGAAGTCGCTCCAGTACATCGAGGGTTTGATCGAGCGTTTGTGGATCCAGCGTTCCAAAACCTTCATCGATGAACATACTCTCAATGGTGATGTTTTTCGAAGCCAGGTCGGATAGGGCAAGAGCCAAAGCCAAACTGATAAGAAATGTTTCACCACCGCTCAATGTTTTAATACTCCGCTGCAAATCGCCCATGTCGCGGTCGATTACACTGAGGTCGCCATCTTCATTTTCCCCAGAATTGAGCAGGTATCTTTCGGTCAGAGCCTGAAGCCTTTTGTTAGCCAGCGAAATCAACTGTTCCAGCGTAAGTTGTTGAGCGAACTGACTAAAATTACTCCCTTTTGCATCACCGATTTGTTTGCTGAGGAGTACCCATTTTTTTCCGCTGCCTTCAATTTGTTCTTTTTCTCGCTGTTTTTCAGCAATGACTTTTCTGATATCCTTTTGCTGCTCGATTGTAGCAAACAACTTCTTTATATCTGTTTCAAGGTTCTGAATAGCTTCTTCCTGCTCAACTTTTACCTTCTGTAGCTCTTCCTCAGTTTGTGAAACGTCTCGCTCTTTAGATTTTTTCAGGAGTCCGGAAAAATGATTGAGATCATTTTCGGCTTTTTCGATTCCTTTTTTTAGTTGGTTTTCAATTTCAGATAATCTTTCTTCTTCATTGTGCGGGAGCAAATAGGAGAGAGCCTCATCAATTCCGTCAAAATCCAAATCTTGAAGTTGGGGTTTTAGCTGTTTTTCAAGATTTTCTACCTTGCTTTTGTTCTCTTCAATGCTTTTTATAGTCTGTTTGTTTTCGTGCTCGAGCTTATTCTTTTCATCGCGCGTTTCATTCCAGCTTTTCTCTAATTTTTCAATGATAACACTCAGTTTTTCATCACCACTGTACAACTGCTCGATCTTTTCAGATAGCTCGACTCCTTCTTGCTTGATTTTCAATAAGTCTTCCACAATCGGCAAAGCTGCTTTTGCGCTTTGTTTTTCACGTTCAGCCTTGTTGAGCTTCTCGTTGAGGTCGATGACTTCATCTACAACTTTAATGATTTCAGTAGCATTTTGTGACTTCACTTTCTCCGGAAGTCCATCGAGCAATACTTTTTGTCTTTTGAGTGACGCATCCCGTTTTTCATTTTTGGCTGAGAGTTCACTGATTTCTCGTTTCAGCTCATTTTCATCATTTTCTTTTTTCGCTTTGAGTTTGCTCAATGATTCTCGTTCTGCATCCAAAGTCAATTGCTTTTTCTTCAATTGCTCATCATCTACATTTTCTTTTGGTACATCATGCGCCCACGGATGATGGTCAGATCCACAGAGCGGACAGGGCTCTCCATTTTTCAACTCTTTGCGCAGATCTTCGAGATTGGCTTTTACTTTCTTCAATTCAATCTGAGAGCGCAGAGTTTCTAACTCAGCATCTACTTTATCGAAAATGGCTTGCTGCTTTTCTATTTTTTCGGGAGCTGATTTGAGTTCAGCTTTGATTTTCTCTACAGACTTTTCCTTTTCTGAGATTTCTTCTTTTAAGGTCTTAGTCTCCTTCTCTAAACTCACCAATTCACGTGCGTTTCCCGAGAGTTCATTCAAATGTTTAGCAGAAAAATCTTCAAGTGCGAATTCCTGCTTTTTCTGGCTGAATTTTTTGATGGAAGACTCAGCCTGATCTTTGATCTCGTGGAGTTCTTCGAGTACTTCTTTCGGGTTATTGACATTGCTTTTAACTCTTGAAGAAACCTCTAAGTTCACGAGCTGACTTTTCGTACGCTCATAGTTTTCGAGTAAGTCAGCCTTTTTAGTATTTAAATCTCTGTACTGCTGGTAAAAAGCAGAAAGTTCATCGATTGCTGTTGCTTCGGTTACAGCCTTATGTGTGATAGATCCAATTCGATCGATTAAGTTGTTTTGTTGTGTGGTTAGTTTCTCTAATCTAGTCTTTAACTTTTCAACTCTCTCTTTGTCTGCAGCGATTTGACTATTAATTCGTTTCCATTCCCAAAGTGGTTCTGAAAGTGGCTTTAGTGGTTTGTGTTTTTGCAGTTTGAGTCCCTCGTTTTTCCAAAAATTTTCGAGATCGGCATTGAGGTTTTTGATTGAGTGTTGAGCTTTTTCAATATCCTGTTTTATCAAGCTGATATCCGTTTTCAACTTGATCTGTTGTACTGTTTTATCGTGCGCTTCTCTTTTGGTTTTTAGACTTCTTGAAAGATCAGCGTTAGCAGTCTCTTTTTCTTTCAGCTCCTCATTGGGAATCATTTTTTCCTTCCAGTCGGCAATGGCGTTTTCAACCTTTTCGGTTCTGACCATTATTTCCTTGGCTTTTTGGTAAGCCATTTTTCCAAGTTCTCGATAGATAAATGTTCCGGTGATTTTTTCGAGTAAATTGGCGCGTTCTTTTGGACCGCTTTTGAGGAATTGAGCAAAATCGCCCTGTGCCAGTAGAATGGAGCGAACAAACTGGTCGTATTCCAACCCGATGAGCTCTCCGTTTTTTGCCGGAATTTCACTTTTCTTTTGAACGATTGAAGTTCCGTTTTCATCGAACAGACTCATATCGTAATCACTCAACGTGTCGTTACGCGTGGTTCTGATCGACCACTCACTTGTGAAAACGCCTTCTTTGCATTCGTATGTGACTGAGGCTCTTGCTTCTCGAGTGTTGCGCGTGAGAATGGCACCGCTTTCTCCAATTGATTTTTTTGAAACGGTTTTCATCCTGGGTGTTTGGTTGTAAAGTGCCAAACAGATGACATCGAGCAGAGTGGTTTTCCCGCTTCCGGTAGGGCCGGTAATAGCGAATAGCCCTGCATTTTTGAGTGGTTCGCGATCAAAATTTATGGTGTGCCCGCCTTTGAGCGAATTGATGTTTTTAAACGTTACTTCCTTGATTTTCATAGCTTCTCGTTTTGGTGGTATTCCTGCAAAATATCCTCAAATGCCTCGTTCATCAACCTTCCTGTTTCCTCATCCACTTCAGATTTTTCAATCCACTTTGAAAATACTTCCCTCGGTTTTAGCTCCTGATTTTTTGATTTTGAAACAGGCTTGAAGAAGTGATCGATTCGCCCGTAATCGTGATGAAATACTTGAGGATTTCTGCATTGTTATCAGCTTCATTGAATTGTTCTACAAGCGTTTCAAGCTCCATGATCTCAGCCGGATTACGATGTTCTTCAACCAGTTCAATCTCCAGGAAAGCGGGCAATTTGTCAGATCCGGAAAATCCGGAAAGCTCACTCCTGATTTCGGTCAAATTTCCCTTCAATCTTTTCAGCTCTCGCCATGAAGGAACGGGAACTGAAACGGGATTTAGTTTTTCCTCATTCAGATCGATGATGATAACGCGTTTATCGTGATTTTTTTCGTCAAACG
Organism: Salibacter sp.; assembly: GCF_031581065.1. NCBI lineage: Bacteria > Pseudomonadati > Bacteroidota > Flavobacteriia > Flavobacteriales > Salibacteraceae > Salibacter > Salibacter sp. The sequence continues at coordinate 55,394 of NZ_JAVLBN010000007.1, read as the reverse complement.
AGAGCGGAACAGGCGAACCGGAGTAGAGGATATGGTCAGATCCGGCTCGTTGCGGCTTGTGTATGTGTCCGAGGGCGATGTATTTAAATTCTTTTGGAAATTGATTGCTCTCAAATCCGGCTAAATTACCAACCTGAATCTCGCGTTCGCTTGAAGAGGTTGAAGCTCCATGAGCAAAAAGGTGTCCCATCGCTAATGGCGTTGCTGAAGGGTAGTGTTTTTGGATCAACTTTGCCGATTCATCGAAAATCTCGCGGATTCCATCAGTGATTGCTTCCTGTCGTTCCTCGTAAGATTGCCCGGGAGCCAGCTTTCGCAATTCATTATCGCGGATAAACGGAATGGCGGCTACGACAGCCTCCGGCTCTGACCGTGACCCGAGCGGAATAATGAGCTCTTCCCGGTTGGCCGGTAGTTCGCCAATGACTGTAATGTTCAGAGCCATGAGCAATTCGCGCGGAGCGTTTAACATAGCAGGCGAGTCGTGATTGCCCCCAGTGAGTACGATTTGAATATTGAGTTTTGAGAGCTTGTGTAGAGCTGAGTAGTAGAGTTGACGCGCCTCAGCCGATGGATTGGCGAGATCAAAAACATCACCTGAAACGAGTAAGACATCAACTTGTTGATCATTGATTGTTTGACATAACCAATCGATAAAAAGCGAAAAGTCATTATGAAGCTCTTTTTGGTAGAGCCGCTTCCCGATGTGCCAGTCTGCAGTGTGTAGTATTTTCATGTTACTCGATTTACGAATACGAAGGTAAACACGAGTAACGTAATGTATTTACGGAGTTAATAAAATTAGAAAAGATGTATTTACTCAACTTCCAATCCGCACGTCTCGCTGTCGAGTTCCGTTTCAATGGTGTAGTGCTGGAAGGGGTATTCCTTCATGATCGATTTGACTTCGTTTTTGACGCTCAGGACTTCAGATAATGAGCTGATGTTTTTCAGCTTTATGTGTGTCGTGAAAACATGATGTTCTCCATCGAGCGACCAAACGTGTGTGTGGTGAAGAGACTGCACGTTTTCAACACTTTTTATCGAGTTAGTGATTTCTTCAAGGTTGACATCATCCGGTGAACCTTGCAGGAAAATGGTCATGGTTTCTTTGAGTCGTTTTACAACTCCCCACAAGATTACAGCTGCGATGAGTAGTGATAGAGCAGGGTCTAAAATCGGGATGTATTTGAATTTCAAAATAATCGCTACAACCAGTACAGCTACCCAGCCGAGAACATCTTCCAGCAAATGCCAGGAAACAACTTTTTCGTTCAGTGATTTACCGGAACTCACTTTCCAGGCTGCATATCCGTTTACCAAAACACCCAGAATTGCAAAAGCGATCATGCCCTCAGCATTTGGCATTTCAGGTTGCATAATGCGATTTACAGCTTCGTAGATCACAAATCCGGATCCGGCAATAAGTACAACCGAGTTGATGAGAGCGCCCAGTAAAGAAAGCCTCGAATAGCCAAACGTAAAGTTCTTCGAGGCTTTCTTTTTTGATTTTTTATCGAGATACCACGCCATTCCTAACGATAAGCTGTCACCGAGGTCGTGAACAGCATCGCTCAGTATTGCAACACTGTTGACGAAAGCACCACCCACAAACTCAATGATCGTAAAGAATAAATTGAGTAGGAAGGCTGTCCTCAGGCTCTGACCGTTATGATGATGGTGATGATGTCCCATTAATGACTGTGACCACTTTCGTTTTTCTTCATTTCGCTAATCAGGTAGTATGCATTGTGGTGAACAAAGTTAGCCTGAAAATCGAAATCTGATAGCGGTTTCACTTCAACCCATTTTCCCTGCTGGATTCCGCGTTTTACTTCAACCTCCTTAAAATGCCAGTCGTTTTGGTCAGATCCCTGTTCAACAACCTGGAAAATAAGCGTTTTTCCTTCTTCGTCAACAAAAGCACCCTCCGGCAAAATGTATCTTTTTTCATCTGAGAGGTGAACAGCTCCATTGATGTACATTCCGGGTATGAGCGTGTCACTGTGCGATTTAATCTCAGCGTGAACGTGAATTGCTTTGGGGTTTTGCTCAAACTTTTTCCCAACTGAATAAATACGTGCTTCAAATTTTCTTTCAGGCATTGAAGAGAGTGAAAAGGTAATCGGTTGGTCGATTTTTACTTTGTGTGCGTCCTTTTCAAAAACCATGAAATCGGCATGAACGTGTTCGTTGTTTAAAATCATCACCATCGGTTCTGACGGAGCCACATACTGGCCAATTTGAATTTTCACCTTTTCAACGTATCCATCGAACGGACTCACAACCGGTACATCTTTGCGTACATCTCCGTTTTGAATTGCAGATGGCGATATACCGAGCTGTTTCAGTTGAGCTTCAAATCCGGCTACTTCACCTTTGAGCGAAAAGTATTCAGATTTAATTTGCTGGAAAGCTTTTCCTGATCCAACTTCCTCTTCGTAGAGCTTCTTTTGACGTTCGTATTCTTTCTGAGCAAATTCGAGCTGATTGTAAGATTTGATGTAATCTGTTTGTAAACTGATCAAATCAGGGTGAGAGAGTGTTGCTAACAAATCACCTTCTTGAACTTTGTCGCCTTCGATCACCGCGATCGACTGCACATTAGCGCCAATGATTGACGTAATCTTAGCTTCGTGTTGAGGTGGAACGCGCAACATTCCGTTTACCTGAATCGATTTTCCCATCAACCTTTGCGGAAGCGTGTCAATAGTGATGTCAAGGTTTTTAACCTGCTTTTGATTTAGTGAGATCAAATTATCAACCTGATCAGTTTGTTTTTCCCTGGCGTTTTGTTCACTGTTAGATCCATCGCTACTCGTGCCACATGAACCAAGTAGCAAGCTTAGCGAGATGAATAATGAATATATATATGTCGGTTTCATAACTTCTTATTTATTGTTTGTGTAATATTCGAGTGAGAATTTATTGATCAGCATTTGCTCGTAGGCACTCCATGCACTGATCTCGAGCTGAATGGCATCGTTGATATTTTGAAGGAATGCTACATAATCAATTGCGCCCTGCTCAAAAGCGATGAGCGCGCCTCTTCGCTGTTTTTGTGCAAGCGGAAGCGCTTTCGTTTTGTAGTACTTCCACGAGTTGAGCCATTTCACATAGTTCTCTTTCGTTTGAGAGTACCTGGCGTAGAATTTTAGCTTTTGAGCATTGTAATTTTCCTGTGCAATTTGCTTTTGCAATCCTGCACTTTGCGTTGTTCCAAGCTCTGAAAAGAAGAAAAGCGGAATTTGCACTCCAAACTGATAGATTTGAAATCCATCCTGTCCGTTGATCTCCTGAACACCGTACAATCCCTGTAATTTGGGAAGAAATTGACTTTTTGCCTGACCCAATTGAGCATCGGCTACTTCGATTTGTCTTTGTAGGATATTGAGCTCGCTATGTGTGTTGACAGAATCATTCACGTCAACAATTGGAGATGCAACATCATTCAAGTCTTCAATCGAAGCAGTGTAGAGCGTATCCTCAACGAACCAGCTATTCATTTTTTGCAGCGCAATCGTGTAATCGCGATAGGATTGCTCTTTTTGTAGTGCGATTTGATGTCTGCGGTTTTGAGTAGCCAGGAAACGCAGTTCAGAGATCTCTTCAGTTTCCCGCTGAATTTCAGCAGCGTTCATCAACTTTGCAAATGCAGAATCGAGTTGTGAAAAAACAGTGAGTTGTTTTCTCGCTGCCACAACACGTGCCCAATCTGATTGTACATTGCGCTTGATCTGTATTTCGGTCAGATCCTGTTTAGCGCGTGCAGCGGCAATTTGCTTGCGTTGTACTTTCAGTTTAGCCGGAATCGCAAAAACATCAATCTGTTGTTGCTGAATAGCGAAATTTGTACGAACTCCTTCAATGCCATTTCCGGCTTCTTCAAGTTGCCTGTACAGTTGTGTGTTCCCAAAATCATAAGCCGTCTTTTTCAGCTTTTCCTGCTGCTCGACTTCCAAAGCTGCAACTTTCAAAGCCGGATAGTTATTGACAGCTTTGTCTACAGCCTGTTGTACTGATATGGGCTGGAGCTCAGTTTGGTTCTGACCAAAACTGAACTGACTCATAAACAGCAAAGCCAAAACAGTCAATGCATTTGTTGATTTATTCATTGTTTTACGTTTTTCTAAAATGGAGTAGAGGACTGGTATAACAACGAGTGTGAGTAGCGTAGCGGTCAACATTCCGCCAATCACAACAGTTGCCAGTGGTCGCTGAACTTCAGCTCCGGCTGATGTTGAAAATGCCATGGGCAAAAAGCCGAAGATATCAGTTGTGGCGGTAAGCATAATTGGGCGAATACGCTCTTTCGTTCCCAGCATGATACGTTCCCTGATGTCATTCACGCCTTCTTCTTTTAACTCGTTGAACCGGTTGATGAGAACGAGCCCGTTCAAAACCGCTACACCAAACAGTACGATAAAGCCAACTCCGGCTGAGATACTAAAAGGCATTCCGCGCAAATAGAGCGCGTAAACTCCTCCAATAGCAGCGAGCGGAATGGCAATGTAAATCATCAGTGATTGCTTAAATGATTTCAACGCAAAGTAGAGGAGAATGAAAATAAGGAATAGAGCAATTGGCACAACAATGCTGAGTCTGCCTTTTGCGCGTTCCAGGTTTTCGAATTCACCACCATAGTTGATGTAATAACCCGGAGGTAAGTCGAGCTCTGCATCGAGTTTTTCATGGATATTGGTGACAACAGTTTCCACATCACTTCCGCGCGTGTTGATGCCAACATACGTTCGCCTGTAGGTGTTGTCACGCGAGATTTGCATAGGCCCGGGTTTGTACTCGATGTTGGCTACTTCTTCCATCGGAACCTGTTGACCATTTGGCAAATCGATGAGCAGTTGCCTAACATCCTCAATACTGCTTCGCTGATCCTTGCTGAGTCTCAATACAAGATTGAAACGCTTTTCACCTTCAAAGATGACTCCTGCTTTTCCGCCAGCAAATGCAGTACTCACATATTCATTGAGTCGGGCAATGTTGAGTCCGTACTGAGCGATTTTATCTCTGTTGAAATCAACTGTGATTTGTGGCAATCCTGAAATGCGTTCTGTGTTGACGTCACCAACACCTTCAATATCTGCAATGAGTTGGCCAATTTCTTCTGCTTTATCTGATAAAACGGTTAGATCCTCACCGTACAGCTTGATTGCGATATCCTCGCGTACACCAGTGAGCAATTCATTGAATCGTAACTCAACGGGCTGACTAAAAACCAGTTTGAATCCGGCCAGCTCTTCGTTGAGTTTATGGCGAATTTTTTCGATCAGTTCTTCTTTTGAATCTGCAGCGGTCCATTTGTCGTGATCTTTTTCCAATATAATCGCCATATCGGCAATGTCCATCGGCATTGGATCAGTTGGAATGTCAGCAACACCAATTCTGGAAACAGCAGTTTTGATCTCGTTTGGGAAGTTTTCCAGCAGAATATTCTCAATCTTGATGGATAAGTCGACCGATTCATCGACTGTACTTCCGGGTCTGATCAAAACCTGCATTGCCAGGTCACCTTCATCTAACTGTGGAATGAATTCACCTCCCATGCGGCTGAAGGTGAAAGTTGTAATTCCAAAAATGGCGACAGCTAAAATGATGATAGCTGCTTTGAATCTCAGTGCTAATTTGATAACCGGCTCGTATGCTTTGTGGAAAAACCCAATTATGTGGTTACTCAAGGTTTCGAGTCTGCGTTCAAATTTGGCAAACCAGTGGTTTTGATTCTTCATCGGTTTCATAAAGAGCGCGCTCATCATTGGTACGTAAGTGAGACACAGAATTATAGCTCCTATCATGGCAAAACCAAAGGTGAAAGCCATCGGTTTAAACATTTTCCCTTCTACACCGGTGAGGAAAAGGATAGGAGTGAACACGATGAGGATGATAAGCTGACCAAAAAAGGCTGATCCCATCATCGTACTTCCCGATTGATAAGCCAGTTCATCAGCATCTTTGCGTGTGATGGATTTACCACTCTTCAGTCGTTTTTGGATTTCATAAACCGTACCTTCAATAATGATCACAGCACCGTCCACGATAATCCCAAAGTCGATAGCTCCCAAACTCATCAGGTTTGCCCAAACGTTAAATTGCTTCATGAGAATAAAGGCAAAAAGCAGGGAGAGAGGAATCGTAGTGGCTGTGATGAGTCCGCCACGGAAACTACCCAGCAACAACACGAGCGCAAAAATCACGATCAGAGCCCCTTCAATAAGGTTCTGACTAACAGTGCTTGTTGTACGCGCAATCAACTCGCTGCGATCGAGGAATGGCTTGATAGTTAAACCCGGAGGGAGTGATTTTTCAACAGTCTTCATTCGCTTCTTAACCGCTTCAATAGCCGTATTTGGATTGGCGCCTTTGAGCATCATTACAATACCGCCAACAGATTCGTGACCATCACGCGTAAAAGCTCCGTACCGAACCTGGTTTCCAAAATACACGCTATCTGAAACATCAGCTACGGTTACCGGAATTCCTGATTCGTTTTGGACAACGATTTTTTCAATGTCCTCAATCGATTTGGCAAGCCCTTCACCACGAATGAAGTTTGCCATTTTATTTTTCGCGATGTAAGAACCTCCAGTGTTTACGTTGTTCTCTTTTAAAGCGGAAAATAGCTGAGAGATTGTGACATTGTGAGCGTTGAGTTTATCTGGATTGATAGCAACTTCATATTGCTTTAGAAATCCGCCAAAAGAATTGACATCTACAACACCTTCAATTAAGGTTAGTTGGCGTTTGATCAACCAGTCCTGAATTGTTCGCAATTGTTGAGGAGTGTAACTCGTGTCAGCGTCTTCTTTTTGTGAAATTGTGTACTGGTATATTTCTCCCAGTCCGGTCGCAATTGGTCCCATGAAAGGACTGCCGAATTTCTCGGGAATTTCCTTCTTGACCGTGCTGAGTTTTTCCTGCACGAGTTGACGTGGGAGGTAAGTTCCCATATCATCTTCAAAAACAATTGTCACCACTGATAACCCAAAGCGTGAAATAGATCGTATTTCCACAACTCCGGGCAAGTTTCCCATTGCGAGCTCAACCGGATAAGTGACAAATTGCTCGATGTCCTCTGTTGAGAGGTTTTCAGATACAGTAATTACCTGCACCTGGTTGTTGGTGATATCTGGAACTGAGCCAAGCTTTACAGTGGACATGGAGTAAATTCCAAGACCGGCTATAGCAGCTACCAGAAGACCAACAATGAACTTGTTCCTTATTGAAAAGGATATAATTCTGTTAATCATAAAATTAAAGTTTAGTTCAATGATGTATTGAGACTAATGACAATTCACCAGTCATTTCAAATCAAATGGAACTAAACCTGGGGAGGCCGGAAAAGAGAATCTAAATAACCTGATTTGAGGTTTTGAGTGCGTAATATACTATTTGATGTCCTGTAGGATACAGGCTCTTCAAAAGTCTTCATACCGGGAACAGAGACATCAATGAGGCAGCAATGGCAGTAACAAAAAGGAGAGCAGTCATCTACAGAATGTGGTAGATGATGATCGTGATTGCCAATTGGAGTCATGTTTTCCACACTTTCATCATCCTGCAAACCAATTGCATGGTCAGAACACGGGATAAATGCAACGAGTAATAAATAAGCACTCAATATAACCGCAATTGCTTTCACAGTTACAAATTTAAAACTTTTGTGTAAACTGGACTAACGGTCGTCTTCATCAAATAAATGTGTGAATTTTCGCGTATATTTGATGATGAGGTAAATAATTACACCAACAATAGCTGCTGTGTAAATCCAGGCTTCGAAAGTAGCTCTTCCGTAGATTCCGTAATCGTGAACGGCTCTGAACACTGCAAAAACAATGAATATAGCTGCAAAACCGTTTTTCTCTTTTTTGATCACCTTTTTCCAGGTGAAGTCGAGATCACTTGAACGGTAAGCTGATAGTTTTGGGACAAATGCCGGTACTTGTTTTGACCAGTTGAGGTAAGCATCCTTGAATTTACCTCTAAGGAATTGCTCCTCAGCATACATGATTCTTTCGTAGTAAACCCAGTAGAAAAGAATGAATGCCAGTACAAACCAAAGGTTTTGTGTCATTATTGCCGGCCCAAGCCACATGAAAAAGTTTCCTACGTATAGCGGATGGCGAACAGTTGAGTAAATGCCTGAAGTGTTGAGATGATCGGCAACCTGACCTTCAGATGTGTTTCTACCTGAAGTATTTTTAGCTGACTGACCAATCGTAACCACACGAATGAAAAAACCGATGAATGCGATGACAATTCCCGTTATTTCTAATCCGTTGTAACTGAAAGGCCAGTGAGAGTCGAGTCCTTTGTTTGCCTGAAAATAAATTTGAATGAGTGCAACGAGTAGCACGATCAAAGGGATGTAACTTCTGTTCTTGAATAGAAAATCGCCCTGTGATTTGAATTCTTCCTGTAATGCCATTTCTTATAAATCTGTGAAAAGGCTGTAAAACTACTATGTATTTTTTCATTTGTAGTAAGAGATTTTCAAAAAACTTTCAATATGATTATAAGCCCGGGAGAACATTAGCTGTTTTTAGTAGTGTTGCTGGAATCAGTTATCTTTAAAGCAGGTTTAAAATTAGAATGGTTTTTATTAATCAAACTATAACCTTTATTTATGAGAAACACTTTTAAAATAACTTGTGAACATATAAGTTTGTAGAGAATTTATAATTAAACATCAATAAAATATAAATATTATGGCATTTGAACTTCCAAATTTACCTTACGATTACAATGCATTAGAACCACACATTGATGCTCAAACAATGGAGATACACCATTCAAAGCACCATGCTGGTTACACGAAAAAACTCAATTCAGCAATCGATGGTACTGATCTAGCAGATAAAAGTATCGAAGACTTATTAGCAAATCATTTAGACAACACAGCAGTTCGCAACAACGGTGGTGGTTTTTGGAATCACAAATTGTTTTGGGAAGTGATGTCTCCAAATGGTGGTGGAGAACCATCAGGTGACATTGCTAATGCAATCAATGAACAATTTGGTTCTTACGACAAATTCAAAGAAGAATTTTCTAACGCTGCTGCCACACGTTTCGGATCAGGTTGGGCATGGTTATGTGTTCACAAAGGAGGAAAATTAGAAGTTTGCTCTACACCAAATCAGGACAATCCACTTATGCCAAACTCTGGCTGTGACGGGGAACCAATTTTAGGTCTTGATGTTTGGGAACATGCTTACTATCTGAAGTATCAAAACAAGCGTCCAGATTACATTAACGCATTCTTCAATGTGATTAACTGGGAAGAAGTTAATAAGCGCTACAACGACAACAAATAATTTCTCAGATTATAGGTTTCATGGTTGATATTATTGAGCCGGTTCTCCGAAAAATGAGAATCGGCTTTTTTAATGTCAAAGAATAAATTAGTAGGTGTAAAACCGGATGTTCTTTTCGTTTGACAGTTTTTTAATATCAGCTGTTTTGCGTTCGTGCTTTTCCTTGATTTCTCTCACGATAATTGCCTGAATTGAATTTGGGTGAGCAATGATTACACTTTCAAAAATATTGACATCGTGTTGTGCAGTGTCTCCAACCAAGAGCCAGCGTTTTTCAGGGAAGTAGCTGATCAGTCTTTCTATCGATTTTACTTTATGATTATTGTGAAGCTTTTTGCCCTGCTTGGTGAAAAACTCAGAGAAGTGAGTAATGATAGAGTTGAGGAGGTAAACTCCGCGCGGCAACTCATTGACATCAAAAAAATCGATGAGGAAATCATAGAGATTCCACTCGCTATTTGAGAGATAGATAAAGAAATCAGGTGTGTTTCCCTGGTTTTCCAATTCCCAAATATTTTCCAGCTCATCGATGTTAGAAACAGCCCTTCGAGAGTGAGAGTTGTTGACGAGCAGCGTGTATAACTTCCTCAGGTTGTAGGCCGAGTGAGAAACGAGTAATGAGTCATCAATATCGCTGATTACCCCAACTCCATCTTCCTTTGCTATGTAATACTCTCCTTCAAATTCACGATCAGAGCCGGAAAAAGTAGCCGAATAGTAATGCCAACCCTCGCGTTCGTGTTCGATTGGAATTTCGAGTTCGAAGTATCCCGATTTATCGCTTTTTGTCGTGAAGTTTTGGGATCTGACCGAAACCGTTATTTCAACATTTTTATAAACTGTTGGTGCAAACCTTCTAATGTTGTTGATAATGTTGCGGAGTTTACTGCGTTTGCGGTCGTGCCTGCGAACAGGGTACTTCCTGAAAGCGTGACCACAGATGAAAAGTTTTTTCTTTGAACCAAATCCTCTATGCAGTAAAATCGTATTCAATGTTGTAAGTTCGGTTTTTAATATTGCGTATGATCTATTTAGTTGTTATCAATCCCGTATCGGGCGACTCAAATAAAAAATCGCTCACCTATTTTTTGCAGGAACAGGCGCAAAGTAAGGGTTTTGATTTAGAAATCTTTGAAACTACCGGGAATAACGACTACGCTAAATTGGAAGAAAAGGTTGAATCTTTAAATCCTGATAAGCTTCTCGTAGCCGGTGGTGATGGAACGCTTCTCATGGCCGCTGAAGTGGTGATGGACAAAAATATTCCCATCGGATTGTTTCCTGTAGGTTCAGCTAATGGAATGGCTGCAGAGCTTGATTTGCCCACGATGATGCTCAATATTCCTATCCTCGATCAGCAATCTTTCAAAAGAGCCTGGAGAATTATTGAAGAAGGTCACTCTGTTAAAGTAGATATGGTTCGCATTAACGGAGAGTACAGCATTCATCTTGCTGATGTTGGGCTCAATGCAGAAATTGTGAAAGGATTTGACGAATCTGACTCTCGCGGTTTTGCTACTTATGCTCATCAGTTTTTTCAAAAATACACGAGTAAAAAAGCATTTAGTTATTTGGTCAGAGCCGATGACGGCCGGCTATACAGCGGTAAAGCTTACATGTTGAGCATAGCCAACGCCAGGATGTTTGGAACGGGAGCTATTATCAATCCCAGAGGTAATGTGAGTGACGGAACGGTAGAGTTGTGTGTGATCAAGCAAGCATCAGCTTTATCGATCTTAAAATCGGCAGGCTCAATTATTACAGGTAATGTTGAATATGATGCCGATCAGGTTGAAATTATATCAGTCCAACAAGCAACTATTGAGTTAGATCCAGCACAATCGTTTCAGATTGATGGGGAATTGCAAAAACCTGTCTCAAAAATTGATGTGAGTATTCTGCCGTCAGTCGTTGAGGTGTATTGCAGTGAAGACTTCAAAAATCAGGCATAGCCGTGCTCTTTGAGAATTGATTTTCTACCAACTTCACGGGTGATGAAATCTTTTTCAAGTTTGAGTCCGCGAGCTGGCGAGTATTCTCTGCCGTAAAAAATGATTTGTAAGTGAAGTTTATTCCAAATGTCTTTTGGAAATAATCGTTTTGCGTCTTCTTCAGTCTTTTTGACGTTTTTCCCGGTTGATAATCCCCAGCGGTACATCAATCTGTGAATGTGCGTGTCAACCGGAAAAGCCGGCTCTCCAAATGCCTGAGCAACCACAACCGAAGCTGTTTTGTGACCAACTCCGGGGAGTTCCTCCAGTTCTTTGAGGGTTTTGGGGATCTGACCGTTGTATTTCTCAACTAGAATTTGAGAGAGTTTGTGAATGTTTTTCGATTTGGCAGGTGCCAGTCCGCATGGCCTGATTATGTCTTCAATTTCCCGGGGCGATAATTTCACCATATCAAACGGATTATCAGCACGTTTGAATAGAGCAGGAGTGGTTTGGTTAACGCGCTTGTCAGTCGATTGTGCCGATAACAAAACAGCGATTAATAAAGTGTACGGATTCTGGTGATCGAGCGGAACTGGAGTCTCAGGGTAGAGTTTTTCCAGTTCTCCAGCTATGTATTGTGCTTTTTCCTTTTTTGTCACAAATAGAGATTTATTGACCCATCATCATTTGTTGTGCTTTTTCCATTGAAATCTTTTCATAGCCTTGAGGAACTACAAACTTGCTATCATTAACACGTTTTTCTTCAACATTTGTAGCTGTCATGATCATTGTGATTCCATTATTTTCCACTTCATAGGATAATGGGAATCCATCTAATTTTTCATTAAACTTCCTGTTTGCAGGAGCTTGAATCTCATCAGTAACCCAGGCAATTGTAATGTTTTCATCCTGAATAATTTCTACTTTTTTGCAAGTGTAACCGGCAATTTCTTTTGTTTCCTCAAGCTTGTTGATTTCAGATTCCTTGTTTTCATCTTCATCATCAATATCAATCACAATACATTTTTTAGCACCGCCCATATTCATGAGTTGAAACACTTTTTTTTGTTCATTATCAACGATAGTAATGGATTTACCGGTCATTGGATTGTCCATTTCAGTGCGCACTTTTTGATCTTTAATGAATGAGGTGGTTTTTTTGGGCATCATTGATTTCATTGATTCATCAATACCTGGTGATTCAATTTTAAACTCAATTACACCTTCAAAACTTTGAGAATAAACGAATCCGGTTAATAGAAAAGCAAAAAATGATAACAGTATCTTTTTCATCTCGTTTGTTTTGGAACGAAAATACTAAAAGCCATTAAAATGCTTGTTAGGAATAGCTCTTTAAACAGGTGTTTTATGAAAACTATATGTTTTGTTTCAGCCTCAATCACTTGTCAATAAAAATGATAAGTTTAGTTTTGAAGTTGGATAGAAGGCCTTCAAAAAGAAATTTTAAAAAGTAAAGGCAGAGGGATACATGATTAACTACAGGTTCTCGAGGAAGGTAAATCGCGATTTTTCAAAGACCATTCGCAAGCGTGTTAATACTTATTTTAAAGAAAATGATATCAGCAGGAATGGTAATACGAACATGGCTGTAAAGTCTGTGTTTGCTCTGTCTTTCTACATCGCTCCATTTGTTGTTATGTTGATGAGCGGAATTCACGATCTCGTTTTTTTATTTTCAATGTGGATTTTGATGGGAGTGGGTACCTCTTTCATCGGGATGTTAGTTATGCACGATTCTCTTCACGGATCCTATTCTCAAAAATCATGGGTCAATAAACTGATGGGGTTTTCAACCTTCATAATTGGTATGAGTCCGCTCATTTGGCATCTCCAACACAATGTACTTCATCACTCGTTTACCAATATTGAAGAAGCTGATGAAGATATTGATCCGCGATTTGTGCTGCGTTTTTCAGAACACCAGCCCTTGAGATGGTTTCACAAGTACCAGCATATTTACGCGATGTTTTTCTATTCGCTGTCAACTGTGTTTTGGGTTTATATAAAGGATTTTGTGAAGTTATTCCAGTATCGCGAAAAAGGCCTGGTGAAAAGAGGAGCTGAGTTTCGCAAAGTATTCGCTACCATAATCGTAAAGAAAGTGCTCTATTTGGCTCTGATCATTGGATTACCTGTTTATATTTTACCGGTTTCGGTCGGAACCATAATCCTAATGTATCTGACGATGCATGTGACTACCGGAACGATTTTGAGTCTCATTTTCCAGCCGGCACACGTCACTCCTGAGGCTGAGTTTTACGATTTACCCGAAAATGAAGTAGATGAAAACTGGTATGTTCATCAATTGCGAACTACTTCAAACTATGCAATTGATGCACCTGTTTTCTCATGGTTTATAGGCGGACTAAATTTTCAGGTCGAGCATCATTTATTCCCCAATGTTTGTCATATTCACTATCCTGCAATTTCTAAAATAGTTAGGGAAACGACTAAAGAAATGGATCTTCCCTATTACAATCAGCCTTCATTTGCCTCAGCTGTTAAGAGCCACTTTTTGCATTTGAAAAAAATGGGTAAAGGTTAGTCTTTAATAAGCTCTAATCTTGATAAGATTTCTTTATTGTAGATATTGACTCCCAGTTGGTTGAGATGGTTAGAGTCGTAAAAATAAATTGAGTCATTAAGATTTAGATTTTTATTGAAGTTGTAGTAGGTAGAGTAGCTCTGCATGAGAGAGTCAAAACTATCGTTGTTCGTGTACCGCTGATAGTCGTTTGATGTAATAGGAGAGTAAACCAGGATTAGCGGTATCCTTTTTTTGTCAAGTTCTTTCCTGATGTTTTCAAATGCTTTAAGCTGTTTTGGGTCTATTTCGATTTTTTTCTCCTTCAATTCTTTTTTCGAATAAAAGGATAACTTTTCTTGCACAAACCCACCTGAAATGTAACAGCCACCTCGTTTACATTCAGGTTCTTTATAATTTTCGTTTAGGTTAAGTAAGTCTCGATAAATACCATAGATTAAAGTATTATAAACCTTGATATGGTTGATGTTGAAAGCCATTTTTAACGAATTCATATCGTTTTTGTCATTGGCAATGATATCTACAGCTGATTCAACACCATCTGAGGAAAATGTCTCAGGATAAACATCGTAAATGATGAGTTTTGGGTTGAGGTTTTTTAAGTATCTGTTTAAGAGTAGGTGAGTTTGAATTGGTGTTTGGGAGCTCGTGCCCAGGTTAAAGACTTTTAATCCATTTCTTTTGTAAATTCCTGGATCAAACCCTCTGTAAGCATGAGAGGAGCCTAAGAATAAGATGTCCACATCTTTTACATCTTTCACTTCTTTGAGGCGAGTGAAGGAGTGACCGTAAGTTCCTATTCTGTAGTTCAAATTTTGGGTAAACAATGATGGTGTTAATTCTCCAAACAGAATGATTCCCACAACATAGAAAACTATGAAGCTGCCGGTGAGCAGAAATATGTTGCGTATGTATTTTTTCATTTGGATCTGACCATTAAAACTGAAAGTATATAAATGGAGTTTCTTCAGTTTGCATATACATTGCGATTAGAAACATGATTAAACAATAAACTGACCATCTGATAGCTTTTTTGTTAACGTTAGCGAGATTCGCTATTGCAAATTTCTCTTTTCTGCCAAACCACTCTGCAAGAACAAAAAATGCGATTAGAATAATCGTTCTCAAGGCTTTGAGTCTGCCTTCAAATTCAGGAATATCAAATAACGACTCATTCAATATTCCACCGATGTAACTAAAAGCGTGAGAGATGTTTTCGGCTCTGAAAAATATCCAGGTGAAAACCGTAAGTGAAAATGTTAGTGTTATTAAACCAAATTCTTTGAAGCCGGGCAAATACTTACCGGAAACGACCTCCATGTTATTCCGATTGTTTTTTGTGATTAGTAAAGGGAGAAAATAGAGTGCATTGAGAGCTCCCCAAACGATAAATGTCCAGTTTGCTCCGTGCCAAAACCCACTGACAATAAAAATGATGAATGTGTTTCTCACTTTCATTGCGTTAGATCCACGGCTGCCACCGAGCGGGATGTAAAGATAGTCCCTGAACCAAGTTGAGAGCGATATGTGCCAGCGTCTCCAAAATTCAGCAATGTCTCTAGAAAAGTAGGGGAAGGCAAAGTTTTTCATCAGATTAAAACCGAATAATCTCGCTGTTCCGATAGCGATATCAGAATAACCTGAGAAGTCCCCGTAAATTTGAAAAGTAAAGAAGAAGGCACCCAGTAATAAAGTACTTCCATTTAGATCAGCAGAGTTATTGAAGATTTGATCGGCAAACTCAGCGCAGTTATCAGCGATTACTACTTTTTTGAAAAGCCCCCAAAGTATTTGCCGCATTCCGTCCGCAGCTTTTGTGTAATCGAAGACTCTTCTTTTGTAAAACTGTGGTAGTAGGTTGGTAGCTCGTTCAATTGGCCCGGCAACTAACTGTGGGAAAAAACTCACGAAAGCCGAAAAAGATATAAAGTTTGAAGTGGGTTCTAGTTTCTTTTTATAGACGTCTATCGTGTAACTCAATGTTTGAAATGTATAAAAACTGATGCCTACCGGTAGAATAATGTTTAACGAACTCCCGCTGATCTCTTTTCCGAAGAGTGAAAAAGCAGCTATAAAGTTTTCGAGAAAAAAGTTGTAGTATTTGAAAAAGCCTAAAAAGCCGATATTAACGGCAATGCTCGTCCATAATAGCAACTTTCTTTTTCTTTTTGATGAGGTTTTATTCAGACCCAATCCAACTGAGTAGTCCACAATCGTACTGAAGAATATAAGAGAGAGGAATCTCCAGTCCCACCATCCGTAAAAGACATAGCTGGCTACAACAATTAACAGGTTCTGAAATTTTAAGTTTTTGTTGGTGACAAACCAGTAAAGGATAAAAACGATAGGCAGAAAAACAGCAAAGTCAAGAGAGTTGAAGAGCATATTATAACCTGGTAGAGCTTTTTCCTTTATTCATTGATCTCTCCAAAACTAATTTATTTTAGGAGCTTTAGCCTAAATCTCATTAAAGTACCAACTAGTTCTTAATAAACTTAATCACATTGTTACCCTCTTTATTATTGGCTGATAAATAGTATACTCCATTTGATAGCTGTGATAAGTCAATTCCTTTTCTGTAAACACCTTCTTTAACGAGAATACCTTTCGTGTTATAGATGGAATATTTAAACGGAGTATGAAGTTTACCTGACGATACTTTAAGGTAATCTGTTACAGGGTTAGGGTATATTTTCCATTCACTATTATTGCTTTTCTCCTTAGTTGATAGTGCTTCACATTCCAGATCATTTATCCTTTTCCAAATCTCATTATTGAGTACGTACGGTACAAGAGAGTTATCCGGAGCTTCTCCCATTCTTATCCAAACCATGTTTTTTGAAGGAATTACATTGATGAATTGTCCATTAAGTCCCATTGCAGAATACATATCATCAGGAGCATTGGGAATTTTACTGCCTTGAAAAACCATTTGAGACTGTGGTATCATGTAAGACTCTTTTCCGTTGAGCCACCATAAATAGCCGTATGATTTGTTTAGATTTTGGGATGTATTCACCATTGAATTGAAGTAATTGGAATCGGTCAGAACCTGAGTTCCATTCCAGTTACCATTGTTGAGTGCCAGTAGTCCAAAGCGAGCCATACTTCTTGCCGTACTAAAATAAACGCTGTTGTCACCTTGTTGAACAAATAACCCATTCATCCCGGTAGGATTTTTGAGTTTTTGGTTGATGTAGATATTCAACCCAAGTCCCGTTGCATTTTCAATTACATCTCTCAACAGTGTGTAAGGAGCATTATGATATGCCCATCTTGTTCCCGCATCAGATAGATATTGCAGGCAGGAGTCTTCAGTACAGAAAGGGTTAGAGACATTGTCATCTAAACCGGTTGTCATGGTAAGCTGATTCCAAATAGTAATCTTCTCTTCCTGTTGAGGCGTGCAACTCGTCCAACCCTGACCGAGATAAGTTGAGGTTTTATCAGTAACAGATAAGTAGCCTTCCTGTTGTGCAATCCCAACTGCAAAAGCCGTAATCGTTTTACCCGCTGATGCCCAGTACCAGTTTGATGAGGCAGAATGACCTTTTGTATAATGTTCCAGGACGATTTTGCCATCTTTAAGTAAGATGAATGCTTTGGTGTTATTGATATTCAAAAAAGCGTAAAGACTATCAATTTCACTTTGGCACCAATTGAGGCTTGAAGGTAAAGTTGTTTCCCAATCATTTGAATTGTTAGGAGGGAAGTACATTTGAGCATTAATACATTGTGAAAAAAGTACTAGCCCTAGTAAGATATTGAATGCTTTCGTTTTCATCTTTATTAATTGATAGTCAAAGCTAATATACTATTTAATTGTGTAGCATCTGTGAAATATAGGTCCTGAAACCGGATGATAATAGAAATACAAACTATCGCCTGAAAAACTAAAGGAAGGAGGGTGGTTCTCTATACTCGAGATCAACTTTCCATTTCTGTATTTTAAGTTAAAAGTTTTTTTGGATTCAGTAAGAGTGGGTTCAAATTCAGCTTCAACTAAAGAGTCATGTTCTTTCTTTTTTAAAGTAATAACCACATCATTTGTATCATGATTTAATGTGTCATTGTTGTTATCATAGGAACTGTAAACATATACTCCTTTATAATCACCTACGATTTCATTCCTGTAATCAACAGTTTCAATGACTTCAGTTTTTTCATCATCTTTTTGACAGGAAGTCAAATACATCAAAAAGGATAAAAAGAATACAAGTTGATTCATTTTTCTTTGGTTTTGTCTATAAAGTTCAATTTCCATATTGATCAGTTTTTACTACAAGCCCTTCAGAATTTCCTAAAGAAATTCGATTCCTGCCACATAAGATAAAGCCGTTATCATCAGTTGAGATTAAATCTTTAAAAAACGAATTAGGGAGATTGAGCTGTGTTTCATTTAAAACTGTTGCATCAATGCTATTCAGCTTTAGAAACTTTAAGCCAGTAGAATAATTGAAAACGATCAATAAGTGATTATCATGAGTTTTAGTGATTAAATTCGATGTATTAACTCCAAATTCTTCTAATGGTTTTTGCCAAACTAAATCACCCTTAAAATCAAATTTCGATATAAAATATTCAAATTCTGTATTTGATTTTCTTTGTTCGCTGTTGACGAATATGCTCGAATCTGAAACAACAAGGCCAATGCTGTTTCCCCGGGCACTTTTCTTAGCCCAAATGGTATCTCCCTGTCTCGATAGCTTAGTCAAAACAATACTATCACTACTCGAACCACTCAGCATTATTTCGCCATTGTCATATACTTTTACATCAGTTATTGTACCAACAATTTCATAGGTCTTTTTCCATAGTTCATTACCCGAAGGTGTGATTTTTTTTAACGTGTAATCACCATTTTCATACGAGCTGAAAAGCAATAGATTTTCATCTTTAGTCTTTCTTATTTCCTGGTTGGAAACATGTGAATCCTCATCCCTTTTCCACAATAATTCACCATTCTCGGCAATCTTTATCAATTGAGCTGATTGTGAGTTGCCATGAGCCACTAATTGATTTTCCATGTAAGTAGCTGATATTAAATAGTCACCTGTCGATAATTGAATGATACTTTTCCCGTAATCAGAATGTTCGTTTGATACTTTTTGCATCCATTCTGTTTTACCGTAGCAATCAGTTTTTACTATGAGAATATCCTTTTCGCTTTCTGCCTCTGTATTTGTGTAGCCACAAAATGCATAACCTCCATCATTGGTCTGAATGATATCATTGAATTCTTCAAAATGAGGTCCACTGATTAATCTCACAAAGCTTTCACAGTCAGAACCAGAAAGTTTGAGATTTTTAATACCGGAAGACTGTTTACTCTCGGATTCACTTTCTTTCTCACACCCGTTAAAGCAAAAAAGAAAGCAAATTCCCACAATCAAGATGATTGGTTGTTTCATATCTGTTTTTAGGTAAAGTGATTATAAACTTAATAAGATTAGTATACAATTCAAATTACCATCTAAAAATCAAGACTGTTCTTGAACTTAAAATAATAGACTATCTATAATATTGAAAAGACTCTTCTTCAATATATAATGAAGAATCGATTCTACTCACTACTGTTTGAAGCTCATGCTTTTTTGCTATGTACATATCATAGCCAACTCCGGTATCAATTGATAGCTCAATAACCTGATCTTTATTATTGTTGATACTTTGCTGAATCAAATTCTGAATTGCGGTATTGCTTTTCGCTTTTTGACCATCAACTGATACGATACCATCTTTGTGAAGTTTAAGAGTAGTAAGATTAGAAGCATCTATTAATGAAGCAGTTGACGAATCTCCTTCGAGTACATAAGTTATCGTGTTGACAGAATCAGCTGCCAATAGTCTTTGTATTTCTTCAATAATGCTCATATCCTGATTTCTTTCAGCCTCTACTATAACGTGATTAACATCTCCGTATTTTCGAGTATGTAAATTGAGCTTATCCTCTAATCTGTCAATCTTGATAAGGTTCTTATTGAAAAGTATAGTACTGTCTGATAGAACTTTTATTTCAGGTTTAAAATGAGTGCTATTAGTTTTAGATGAACAAGAAAATAGACTCAATGTGAGCAGAAAAATGAAAGCTGATTTAATCATCTGTCTGATATACTTGTTTATTTATGAGCAGTTTTATCCCTCATTCCACTCCCGGTCAACCTCTAAATCGTGCAGCCAGTGGTGGAGTTCTTCAAAGGCTTTTTGACGAATATCGGGCGGACTCAAAAACACATCGTGCATGGCGTTTTCAATTTCAACGCGCTTTACATTTTCTCCTATTTTTTCGCTGTGTTTTCTGATGTCGTTGACATTCAACACGGCATCGGCTTGTTGTAATTCTTTGCTCCAGCCAGTTATTTTAAATATACTGTGATCACTGTGTATAACGAATACCGGAATATTGAGGTGTAAGCCTCGTCTCAAACGTTTCTGGGCTCTATAAACTCCGTAAACCCATCCGAAATACACATTGAATCCTTCAATCGGTTTTAGGCTGGTGTCGTACTCCCATTCGCCATGGTGTGCTTTGTTGATACTCTGACCGTAACACTTTGAGAATTTAGCAGGCAATTGTTTGTAAGGAAAAAATTTCCCGGTATTGATAATTGCAGGAAGTAACATGCGCTTCATCCAGTTGGGATAGGGGAAAGCGAAAAACGGGCTGTTCAGGAAAAGAGCATCAACGAGTTTCCCCTTCGGATCCTCTGCCACGAACAGCGGGGTGATGAGTCCGCCAGTAGAGTGACCGTTGAGCAGAAGATAATTGTGCTCTGACCGAATAATTTCTACTGCTTTTCCAAGCTCTTCGTAGTATTCAGTAATAGATCGTGCAAAGTTGGGGCGTTGGTGATCCATCATGGATCTGCCGTGTTTGCGTAAATCGAGTGCATAAAATGCATATCCCTCATCATTATAAAAATGGGCGAGGTGTTTTTGAAAAAAGTAATCGGCAAAACCGTGGACGTAGAGTACTGCTTTTTCGTGACTTGACGATGGCGTATAATGAACCAGCACGGCCTTTGCGTGCCCTTCATAATCATCTTTTAATTCTATGTCACGGGTTAAAAAATCGTCAAATTCCATCATCGTTCAAGAAGGCGTAACAATCAAATTTACGATTTTTTTAGTCGTTGGGTAACACTTCGTATTCAAAAGTTACACGATCATCGTGCCCCAAAGGATAGGCATGATGTTTTTGCGGACCTCGAATACCAATGTGAAAAACGGTTTGTGACCCAATATGTTTTTCTGTCAACTCAATGAGCTGCACATTATTAGTGCTCCATTTTGACGGATAAATGCGGTAGCTCAAATCCTGGTCTTTAGGATCTTTTCCAGTAATAACAAACTCTAGGGTATCTCCCGGATGTAGAGTAAGTCCGGTCTTGATCTTTTTCGGTTTGCCCGGTACCCAAATATTGCCCAGGTTATCGCGAACACTTTCAATTTTAGGGAAGCCTTTTTTGTTGCCGTCTTTCCAGCTCCGGTAAACAACAATACGATTTCTGATAAAACCGGAAATTCCTAAAATCAAGTGCTTTTGATGAGTGAGTAAGGCTCGTTGATGACTATCAGTATCGTAGTAGCGGTAAAGGGTAGAGAGGTAAATACTGAGCGTATCCCAATCACCAAAAGCTACTTCAAAATCACCCGTCCAGTTTTTTGAAATAATCGTTTTAAGATCGATGATATTCGTGTTATTGATGAGCCTGTTTTCATCCTGGATAGAGATTTTGCGCTCATCATTTGCATCTTTTTCTTCCTCCAGTAACCTGATGCGCTCACTGGATAAACCGCTGTTTTGAATCCAGTCCTCACCATGCTGTTGTTCCATAATCATGGAAACAAAATCTCGCAGGGTAGATTCTGTATCTAAAAGTATTTGCCTTACATCCATGGTTCAAAGTAATGTAAAATTTGGGATGTTATTCTTAACTTTTGCCCATGAAATGGCAAATTCTTCTGTTGTTCTTATTTTTCGGTCAGATCCATGTCACCGCACAGGACGAGTGCCTTAGCGGAAACTGTGAAAATGGCTATGGCAAGTTGAAATGCGAATGTGGGTACATTTTTGAAGGACAATTCAAAGGTGGCAAAAAGGTGAGCGGAAAAATGATCAAAGAAAATCTCGTTTACGAGGGTGATTTCAAAAATGACATGGCACACGGAAAGGGGAAAATCACTTTTGCCGATAGCAGTTGGTATCGAGGCGACTTCGCTTTCAGCCAACCCGATGGAGTGGGAGAGTATCACCTCGCCAGCGGAGACGTTTACAAAGGAGAAATGAAAGCAGGCAATTTTCACGGTGAGGGAATAAGGACGAATGCCCAACAAACCGAGTATTACCGCGGCAAGTTTGTAGAAGACGATTTTGTGAAGGGCGTTCACTCTATTCAGAACCAGCTCTACGAAGCCGGATCATTTCGAAACAAAGAACTACACGGCTACGGTATCAGGCAAAACTTAGCTGATTCAACCACGCAAATTGGAATCTTTAAACGCGGGAACTTCAAGGACGGAGAAGAATTTGAGTTTTTGTTTTTTAGAAAATCAATAAAATAAAATCTACAGATTTAACTTCATACGATCTTTCCAGCATAAAAGAATAAGATGATCATGATTAAATCATCTTTTGTTATTCTTTTTCTGTTGAGCTTGTTGTTGGCGCTGTTGTATTTGTTGCACTACGTAGTTCTGGTAAGATCTGTGCTGATCTGTACCAAAAAAATAGAGCAAGCCTTTCATCGGGTCTACACGCTTGTAGCCTTTGATGATGTGTAGTCTGTTAAAGTTCTTATCTAACACGACAAAAGAAGGGTAGGAGAGTTGTTTGTTGAGCAGTGAAGCGGCAAACATATGTGTACTCCGTTTTCCGTTTGGTTTTGGATTCACAAAAGTGTACCCGTCAAAAACGACAGTATCTTTTCGTTCTGCATCAAACTTAACTGCGTAAAAGTTTTTGTTCATCGCTTTGATGATCTCGGGATCTTTAAAAGTTGTTTGATCCATTTTCTTGCACCATCCGCACCAATCGGTGTAGAGATCGATGAAAATCTTTTTGGGTTCTTCTTCCATCTTTTTAGAGGCTTCCTCCCAGGTTAGCCAGTTGATTTGGCTCTGACCGAAACCTAAAACAGTGAAAAACAAAAGAGTTGTGAGTGTAGTAAGTGCTTTATTCATTACAATTTAGATTCAAATGATTCCTGGTAGGCTTCCCATTCCTGATCTTTATACGCTTCATCAACAACAAAATGCAAGATGGGTTCTATTTGTTTAGGACGCATAAATCCCTGAACGGGTGTAATTATATTAAAGTCTTGATCCATGTACACAACAGTTGGGTAGGCAACTCTGCCATTTACATTAGCAATTGCTCTGGTGAGTTGGTGAGTTCCGTTCCTACCGCGTTTGTTGGGGTCGTAATTGGGATTTTCAAATGTTTTTCCGAGTATGTTTACTGGTTTTGGACCTTCAGCATTGAACTTTACAGCATAAAAGTTCTTGTTGATGTAGGAAGCGATTTGCGGATTGCTAAATGTACGAGCTTCCATCATTTTACAGGGGCCGCACCAGCTTGTGTACACATCAACAATTACTTTTTTGGGCTCTTCTTTCATGGCTTTCTTGACTTCTTCAAAAGACATCCAGTTAACCTGTGCCATTGAAACAGAGCTCGCTATAACGAGTAAAAGAGAAAATATTTTTGCTTTCATGTGTTCATAATTTATTTTAAGGTAACATGGAACTCGTCATAATTTTATCATTCTCTAATATGAAAAATCTTTTTCATGACTCGTTTCATAACCTCAAATTTATGATTAACAACGGAGAATTAAAGAATGATTGCCTGTTTATACTTTGATTAACTCCAAATTAACAGCAATTTTAGTGGATTCCGTGCATCCATTTCTTGAGCTGCGGCACTAACAAGACGAGTAAAATGGCAGAGGCTGCCACAACGAAAACACCCCAAATCAAATAAGTATCGGTGTAAACGGGCAGGCTCTCCATTACACTCAGCTTTCTATCACTGTCATCACTGGCTGTGAGCTCTCCAATGAGTCCGGCCATTTTATTGGCTAACGCCATCGAAAGGAACCATGCGCCCATCACAAACCCTACTGCTTTAGCCGGAGACAATTTAGTGATCATTGACAAACCAACGGGTGAAATACTCAATTCTCCGGTTGTGTGGAAAAGGTACATGATCACCAGAAATAAAACTGGCATGAGGCCATCATCAGCAAAGAATTTGGCTCCCAGGACAAGTACTGCGAATCCCAAGGCGAGCTGACTCAATCCCAATACGAATTTCATTGGTGTAGAGGGTTCGGCTCCTTTTTTACTCATTTTTCCCCACATCCAGCTAAATACCGGAGCGAGCAGAATGATAAATAGTGAGTTGAAGAATTGAAATATGGAAGCGGGAATTTCAGATCCAAAAACCACGCGGTCAACATTCCGCTCAGTGAACAATGTGATCGATCCGCCTGCCTGCTCAAACAGTGCCCAAAACATAGCGTGGAAAACGAAAAGTACTACAACTACCAAAAGTCTTTGCCCGGCAGCTTTGCTCTCCATTGCAAATGATTGTGCAACCAGCACACCCAATATTCCGATGCTCAAAAAGATGAGGATATAGGTCATCGCTTCACTGTAGCCTAGCATAAATGCACAAACCGGCACAACTGCGATTGTTGCAATGGTTGTGAGTAGTTGCTGTGTCTTGATTTTTTGAGGTAGTGTTGTTGGTGTAGTAGAAGTTTCACTTTCAGAACCCTCGTCCTCATCATCTGCGTTGCTGATCGTACTCGGTAGAATTCCCTTGTTACCAAAAGCGTTCTGACCAAACATCACAAAAACGAGCAGACCAAGGAACATGCCAATTCCTGCGAGTCCAAAGCCATAGTGCCAACTAATTGTTTGACCGACATACCCACAGGTTAAAATCGACAAAAACGCCCCGATGTTTACGCCCATGTAAAAGATCGTAAAGCCACCATCTTTTCGCGGATCATTAGCTGTGTAGAATTTCCCTAAAAAGGAAGATACATTGGGTTTAAAGAGCCCGTTACCCACTATAATTAAGGCGAGCGAAAGAAAGAAGAGCATCATGTTTCCCTCGAAGAACATACCTTCCAGAGCGAGCGAAAAATGACCAAAGATCATGAGTATTCCGCCCAATATAATCGCTTTTCTAAAGCCGTAAATCTTATCGGCAACGATACCGCCAATAACAGGAAAGAGGTACACCATGGCTGTGTAAGAGCCATAAATACCAAGCGCTTTTGTATCGGCAGCAGACTGTGACAATTCTGCGAACAAAACCTGAACCATGTAAAGTGTGAGCAATGCCCGCATGCCATAGTAGGAGAAGCGTTCCCACATCTCGGCAAAAAAGAGAATAAACAGCGCTTTTGGATGCGTGTTCTTATTGGAATAAATAATGGCGGGTATCCATATTAAAACGAATACCCAGCCAAATATCATGATCCAATAAGTCAAATCCATACGATCTGATTTTTATTTGTCGTCATCCTCCTTATCAGCAACCTCAAAGCCTTCTTGCTCTTCGTGAGCTGAGCCTTTACGAGTATCTTCAGCTCCGTGAGTAAGCTTTTTGAGTTTCTTGAGGAACATGATCAACAGAATTCCAAATCCTGCAGTAAATGCAAAGATCAGCATGAATGTGCTGAATTCACGATCGTTTTCAAGTTCAAAAATTTCAACTTCAGCCTTGTAAGCTTGTATTGGTGCGTCAACTTCTTTTTTCTTTTCTTCATCCTGCTCAAACTTGATGACAGCCGTTAAATCCTTTTCGTTAGATTCATTGACGCGTGTCCTGATTGTTTTGATGTTTTCTTCATTGAGAACGATGAATTCGCTCAGGTTCTGACCATCTTTATCAACATTGATTTGGTTCTGATTCACAATGGTCAGATCTCCGTGAAGTTCAAAGTTGTGGCCATTCTCGATTGTTGTGTCAGCTACAAACTGAGTGAGTTGATCCTTTTCAGCTTTCACTTCAACTTTAATAGGTTCAGCCTGGGCAGATTCTCCAATGGCTCCGGCCAGCTTGTTTCCAAGTCCGGTTGCGGCAAAGTAGAAGCCCATCATAATGGACACGTATTTTGCCGGTGCCAGTTTCGTGATAAACGATAGGGCAACCGGAGAGGCTGATAGCTCACCAAGTGTGTGGAAGAGGTAGGCGAGAATGAGGAAAATCAGCATTCCTTTAGCGCCAACTTCAGTTCCGGCTTGTTGTGAAGCGATTGCCATAAAGATAAATCCGATACCCATGATAATGGTACCCATTGACATTTTGAGGATGGAAGAGGATTCTTTCCCCCTGTGTTTCCACCAAACCCAAAAGTTTGCAACAGCGGTTCCGAATAGAATAATAAATGCCGCATTTACTGCCTGAAAGGCTGATGCCGGTATTTCATATCCCATTACAACACGATTGATCTTTTGTTTTGTGTAGATGTTCATGAGTCCGCCTGCTTGCTCAAATGCTCCCCAAAAGACGATTACAATGAGGAAGGAGATGAGGATAACGGTCATTCGGTCTCGTTCAATTTGTGTAATATCCTGGTAAATCACCATAATAACACCAATACCAAAACTCAATGCAATTGTGAGGATACCGTAGCCGATAATCCCTTCGACAGCTATCAGGTAAACACCAAGTGCAATTATGGCGAGTGTAACATAACGTGATAGTGGTTTTTCAAAAATTTGCTTGAGCATATTGCTCGGCATTTCTTCTTCACCAGCTTCGTTGGTTTTGATGACTGATTCTGGTTTTTCACCAATGCCTTCAAGGTATTTTTGACCGGCCATATACACGATTTGGCCTAGAGCCATTCCAATACCGGCTAATCCAAAGCCGTAATGCCAGCCAATGGTTTCACCGATGTACCCAACGAGTAGAGATGAAGCGAGTGCTCCAATATTGATCCCGATGTAGAAAATTGTGAAACCTTTATCTCTACGGTCGTCACCCGGGCCATAAAGACCGCCAACCATTGTGGATATGTTTGGCTTTAAACCGCCTACACCCAATACGATGAGAATTAAACCAGTGTAGAAGGCCCACATTTGCTCTACAGCCAAAATACCGTGACCGGCACAGAGCAGGAGTCCACCGTATAGAACTGTTTTCTTTTGTCCGAGCCATTTATCAGCGATAATACCGCCTGGAATGGACATTACGTAAACCAACATGGTGTACCAGCCATAAAGTGCGAGTGCGTCACTCTCTTCCCAGCCGAGGCCGGGATTTTTATCTGAAACTGAACTGATAATGTAAAGTACCAAAATGGCACGCATCCCGTAATAGGAAAATCTTTCCCACAACTCTGTGAAAAAGAGAATGTAAAGTCCCATGGGATGACCAAAAAGCTCTTTGCGTTCTATCTTGTGTGCTCCTTCGTTCATTAGATTGTGTTATTACGTTGGTTTGTGAATTGATTCTAAATTGACGGGCCGAATATAGGTATTCTTAAAGATTTTCTTCTAACCAGTTCGTAAACTTGTCGTACAGGTGGTTGCGTGTATTTCCTCCGTAAATACCGTGATTGCGATCGGGGTAGACGTAGAGATCGAACTGTTTATTGGATCTGACCAATGCGTTGATCATCTCTGTAGCGTTTTGGAAATGAACATTATCATCGGCAGTTCCGTGAACGAGTAAATAGTTTCCTTCTAGCTCGCCTGTATAGTTGATGGGGGAGTTGTTGTCGTACCCATCCTGGTTTTCCTCTGGTGTTTGCATGTACCGCTCAGTATAAATGCTATCGTAATACCTCCAGGTTGTTACCGGAGCAACGGCAATTGCAGCATCAAAATACTTACTTCCTTTTGTGATGGCGAGTGAACTCATGTAACCGCCAAAGCTCCAACCCCAAATCCCGATGCGTTCATCGTCAACATAATCTTGTTTTTCGAGGTATTTCACAGTTTCGATGTAATCTTCCAACTCGAGTTTACCGAGTTGCTTGTATGTCGATTTTTTGAAATCAACTCCGCGTGCACCTGTTCCGCGGTTGTCAACTGAAATAACGATGTAGCCTTTTTGAGCGAGCATTTGGTGCCACATGTAATTTCCGCCACCCCATTCGTCAGTTACTGTTTGTGATCCCGGGCCACCGTAAATATTGATCAGAACCGGATATTCTTTTGTAGCGTCAAAGTCAATGGGTTTGATGATTGATGCGTTGAGTTCGTGTCCTTTCTCAGTTTTAAAGCTGAAGAATTCTTTGTTTGAAAGTGCGTATTCTTTCAATCTGTTCTTGAGGTTTTCGCTGTCTTTCAGAACCCTGATTTCATCTCCATTTGCGTTATTGAGCGTGATGTAGTTTGGGGAGTTAGCAGTGCTGTAAGTGTTGATGAAGAACTTCATTCCTTCGCTGAAGCTGGGAGAGTTCCAGCCATCCTGGCTGCTTATTTTTTGTTTGCGTTTTCCGTTGAGTTTGATTCGGTAAACATCGCGCTTCATGGGGCTCTGCTCAGCAGAGCGGTAATAGAGGTAGCCGCTTTCTTCATCGATTCCGTAGAAATCGGTTACTACCCAGTTGCCTTCTGTAATAGCTTTTGCCTTACCATCTTTCAAACTCACTTCATAGAGATGATTAAAGCCGCTTTTTTCAGAGCTCATGATGAATGATTTTCCGTCTTTGAGGAATGTCCAGTCATCAGTTATAGAAATGTAGGTGTCGTTTTCTTCTTCATAAATGACATTTTCCTCTCCACTTTTGGCGTTGAATGTTTTGATTGTTAGGTGGTTTTGGTGTCTGTTCATGCTCTGAATAGCAACCATGTTTGGGTTTTTAGTCCACTTTACGCGAGGGAAATATTCAGTGTAAGGCTTGTTGGTTTCAGCGATTTTCTTTGAGCTACCTTTATTTAAGTTGTAGAGCTTAATTTGAACATTGCTGTTTCGTTCGCCTGCTTTAGGATACTTGAATTTGTAATTTTCAGGGTAAAGGTCTCCCTGATACATAGCCATTGAGAATTCTCTCACGTGTTCTTCATCGAATCGGTAATAGGCGATGTGCTCGCCATCTGGTGACCAAAAGAAGGCCTTGTCAAATGCGAATTCCTCTTCGTAAACCCAGTCTGTTCCACCGTTAATGATTTTGTTCTTTTCTCCGTCTTTAGTGACTTGAGTAGTCTCTTTAGACTCGATATCATAAATGTAAAGGTTGTTTTCAGCTACATAAGCTACTTTGTCACCTTGAGGAGAAAATGTAGCGAATAGTTGTTTTGCTTCGCTGGGTAGCTTGGTGAGTTGTTTCGTTTTGAGGTCGTAGATGAAGTTGTACTCTTTAGTGGAATGGCGGTAGATTTTTTCAACTTCAGTTTTGAGTAATAATTGAGCTTCATCGTTTGAAAAGCTGTATCCACTGAACAGGAAGTTTTCTTTATCAAGATCAGTAGTTGAGAATAATGTATCTACAACCTCGCCATTTTTATAAGCATGTTTAACAATGTGCAGTCCTTTTTTGCTTCTATCAAGAGTTGTGTAGTGGATTCCGTCATTCATCGATCTCAATCCCCACACACGATCCTGCCTGAACATTCCTTTTAACCAAATGTCGCTGGTTTGAATTTCTTTGTCTTGAGAAAAGGCAATTGTATTTAATACTGTTGCCAGAATAGCAATTGTGATAGACTTTACATTCATTTCCAAAATATTTTTGCGCAATATAATAGTTTGTGTTGAAAAGCGGGTAACTTTAGAAGGACTCAACAATATTGTTAGATGAAACTATTTTTATACATTGTTGAACGAAAATGTGGAGTCCAGATCAAAATAGCTTTAGCATTGTCTTAACATACGCATCAATAGGCTGTGTTTACATTCTTCTTTCAGATTATGTAGGAGAATTATTATTTCCTGAATTAAACGGATATGGCGTTTTTCAAACAATCAAGGGACTGTTTTTTGTCATTACAACGGCTCTATTATTATTGATTTTAATTCGCAATTTTTCAGGACGTATAGAGCATTCCAATAAACAATACCGCTATTTCTTTCAGAACCACCCCAATCCAATTGTTATCTACAACACCAATACGTTAGAAATTGTAAATGCTAACAGAGCTTCCCTGTCCTTTTTGCAGGGAACAAAAGAAGAAGTGATAGGAATCGGAATCAATGAGTTTCTTGATCACAATCAATATGGACGCTTTAATAAGGTGGTGAATACAGCACGTACAAAATCCAAATACAGGTCTTTGGGGTGGAAGATTCACAAAATCAACGGTGATGTTGCTGAGGTCTCTATTGTTTCACACTCTGTAACTCACGACTCTGATAATGTGGAAAGACTCATTATGGTTGAGGATCTGACCGAAAAAATCAGGAGTCAAAGAAAATTAAAAAAGAGCCAGGAGCGGTTACAGCAGGTTCTCGATGGTATCGACTATACAATTTGGTGGGACTCCAGCGCTGATGATGGCTTTTTCTATGTGAGCCAGGCTGCTGAAGATCTCTATGCAAAGGATATTGAACTACTCGAAAACGATCCTATGTACTGGTACAAGTATATTTTAAGTGAAGATAAACCAAAGGTTGATAAGGTATTGGATGAATTTCAAAAACACCCTACGTATCAAAAAGAAATCGTTTACAGAATCAAGGATGAAATAGGTAACATCAAATGGGTTTCAAACAAGGTTTGGAAGAGTATGATTAATGGAAATTCTACCTTTCGAGGAATCACCATTGATATTACAGACCAAATCAATTATAAAAAAGAGCGCGAATCATACATTAAACAGATTGAAAATTATGCATTTTCAGCTTCGCACGAATTGCGTAAACCCATATCTAATATACTGGGATTAACTAATTTACTCTTTGAAAATATTGAAGATAAAGAAAAAGCCACGCATTATGCGCGGCTTTTAGAAAATAGTAGTGATGAACTCGATAAGTTAACAAAGAGACTCATCAATGATTTAGAATATACGCAACGTAAGCAGGTAGATTAACCTCTCATTGCACTCCAGTTTCCCTGCATGTAATCAGTTGATTTAATAACGAATAGGGGCATATTTGATTTCACAAGTGTTTCTTCATCTTGATTTCCTCTCAGTCTACTGATCAATCCCGGATCGTGGTGGAATACCTTGGCAACAAGGTCAGCATCTATTCTATTGGCAAAGTCAACCACAACACTAACCTCATCATCGCCCTGTAAAATAGCATCTGTGTATTTTATTCCGTATTCCTCAAACTGCTTTTTGAGTTGATTCATGAAAATCTTGAGATCTCTACGATCTCCGTCAGTCATATCAACATCAAGCCCTATGAGGTGGATTGTAGCACCTAGTCGCTGTGCTAATCTTATTGTAGCAAAAGTCTTTTGCCTGGCATAATCCCAAAGGTTTAATGGGAAAACGATGTCCTCGAGATCTTTTAGCGTTTCGTCTTCTTTAATCGCTAAAACGGGAAGCTTAGTGCCGCGAACAATCTTCATGATATTGGGGCCAAAAAAGCGATCAAGACCTTTTTTAACTTGATATCCAACAACAAAATATGCCGGAGCGAGTTTGGTTACTTCTCTGTTTAATTCTTCTACAATATCGCCACCACCATCAACAATATTGAATTTCACTTCCACATCACCCAGTTGATCTTTTGCCTGATCAACCATTCTAGCCATCTTTCTATCAGCAGTAACTTCTGTTTCAGAGTCCTCTAAAAGAACATGAACCAGATGTATTTCAGCTCTCAGCTTTTTGGCTAGTGCAATAGATTCTTCAAATGCATGCTGAGCTATAGAAGTGAAGTCAGTGCAAACTGCAATTTTGTTTGTGTCTTGTGTGCTCATTAATCTAGGTTTAATTCATGAATCGTTTCGAAAATAGAATAGTTATTTGTTAAATCAAATTATTCAACATTTATTGAACAAAAATAATTCTGACTCTGCGGTTTTTAGCTCTTCCTTCTTCAGAATTATTATCAGAAGCCGGCCTTGAAAAATCAAAAGCTTTAGGTGTCATATCCCATTCAACATCCTGATCAATTAAATAGTTTTGAACCCACATGGCTCGCTGGTAGCTGAGTGTTCGATTGTACTTTTTTGTTCCTTTATTATCAGTGTGTCCTTCAATTTTCACTTGCTTCACATCCAAATTATTAGGGATTTCCTCAAGCCATTCTGAAAATCGTGCAATCTGGTTTTCATTTGGAATTTGCTCGTCAAAATCAAAGTAAATAGCATACTCGTACTTCTTTTTATCCTTAACTTTTTCAGGATCATCAACCGTTTTAATTTCCTTTTGTTTGGTTTCGGTCAGATCCTTACTTTCAGTCTCAAGTACCTGTATTTCCTGGTTTTCGAGCTCTTTTTGAGTAAGCGGTTCTGAACCTTCAATTTTCAGCCTTTCCTGTTCAAATTGCTCAAAATAGCGCCTGTTTTCCATGATGAACTCCTCTTCGTCCTGACTCTTAAACGAGCCACCTTCCAAAAATACAGCAGAATCGTATCGTGAATCTCCTGCATCAGCAATTGCAATTTTTATTCGGTAAGCTCTTCCCGGTTTCACCTTAGCGTATGCGATCAATGGTTTGGTAATTCCATCGTATTCAATCGTTTTTTGCGCTACAGACATCGGTTTGAAATTTGTGTTGTCGATGTAAAACTGACTGTATCGCTCACTGTTGATGTTGTCAATTGTGATTGCTTCATCAGTGTTTGGAATTACCGCAAGATTCTGTCTTTCCTGCGTTTTGAGATCAGTTAGGTAAAAGACGAAAACATCATTAAAACCGCGATTTACATATTCTGGATACTCTTCAGATCCAAAAACATAGCGGAATGAGACGGTGTTTTGTTGCGGTACAAAGTCGAAGGTGAGGACCGTTGCATCAAATGTGACTCCTTTTGCTATTCTGTCAAGATCTGGATCTCCGGGAACGCCCATTGAACCACTCGCACCGGTTTCAACATTTTGCATTGGAATAATGCCGGCACTTCCGGTACTCAAAACAACACCTCTTTTAATGGGTAGTATTGAATTCTCGTTTTCGAAAAGCTTGAAACTGCCGCGAGCTCCTCGTGTGTAATCGAGGTTTCGCGTTTCCAACTCACCTTTTGTGAGTACATTGTTGACCACATGGTCGAGTGTTTTGATTTCGTCAATCAGCAGTTGGGCTCTGACCGAAACTGCAGACAGCAAAAATAGTGCGATGAATAATTTCTTAGACATAAAGATTAGCGGAGTTTAACGAAAGGTTCCTCTAAAAGTTGATTATCGCCCGCTTGAATGACAACGCGGTAAATGCCTTCTTGGAGTGGGGCGGTATTGAAAATGAGCTGATTGTTTCCTTCCTGAACGCTTGTACTCATCAATTTTTTAACGATTTTGCCGGTTGCGTCAATGATGTAAACATCGACTTTCTGTTGCTGACTCATTGAGAAATCAATCGTGAGGTCATTGATAACAGGGTTTGGAAAAATGCGTGACTTTCCAACGCTGAATTGATTTTCCTCAGCGATATTACCACTCATCGAAACTTCGCAGTTCCAGTCATCAATAACTTTCAATTCAAACGGGCCATTACACCCGTTGAACGTGTAAGAACTATCTGATTGTTCACCGTTCCACAAAAAAGTATAAGGTGCCTTTCCGCCACTTACATTTGCTGAAAGTTTCACTTCGCAGCGATTAGCAGGTGAGAATGTTGTGTCAACAGCTAATTGAGGATCGCTGGTTTCAGCGGGAGCAATGGTGAGTTTACTCAACCATGTATTGCTTTGATTTCCACCTTTGCCGTAAAAACCTCCTGTGTAAACAGTTCCGGGATTGTTATAAACGCGCTGAATGCCAAAGTAATCGCCCCATCTTTCAGTAGCTCCCTGTTGTTTATCGACAACGCCCTCACCACGCTTGAGCGTCACTCTTGGCGAATATTCGCGAGTGTTATGGTTGTAGTAAATTGCCGAAACACCCGGGTGAAAAGTAGGAGAGGTGTGATTAAAACCGATCATGTACGTATTATCGCAATCGCTCATTCCGGTGTAAGCCAGTTTGGGGTAACCGAAATCGAGTGTGTCGCTAGCAATAATATTTCCGGTAAAAGTTCTGTTTCCGTTTAGCGAATCAATTACACCGTGATAAACTGCAGCGTTATTCGTTTCAAAATCACGTGTATTACCCACAAAGTGAATTTCATCTTCAAATAAAATAGCACCTAACCAGCGCGCATCATTTGTTTGCAAGCCCAAAGAATCTGCACTGCCGGGAGGTGTGTCACCTTGTTTTCCATTTGGTGGAACACCATAAGGCTGATCGAGTTTGCCCATCCCAATGTTGAGCGCAGCTTCTCCACTCTGCATAGTATTTGTAACTTCTACAATAAAAACAGAATCATTTTGCACATCAAAATTGCGGTTGCTGAGGAAGTAAGCGTTTGGGCCTGATGGACCGTCAGGGCCTTCAACGGGATTGAGATTTCGCAAGTAACGTCCCTGGTATTTAATATTGTCCCAAAGCTGTAAATCAACTTCAGAATTTCCTGCGTAAGCGCCATCCAAATCCATTTGCCAAATTACTGATCCGCGAAAGCCTTCCTGCCAGCTCACATTATTTTCAATGAGATTGATTGTTACAAAAAGCTCATTTTCAGTAATGGTCAGAGCCGGATAATCTGTCCACTCGTTTACATCACGAGGATTCCCTGTAATCGCATAAACCGACCATCCATCTCTCGGATCTGACGTGTTTGAAAAACCCACAACTATTTGACTGTCATCTGGCCCGCGGCCATCCAAAAAGGCAAAGATGAATCGGTCGTGGTTAGGGTCGTAAAGTAGCTTGGGATCAAATGGGAAAGTGTTTTCGTTTGATGGACTGATTGAATCTCCAGCAAATTCCTTGAATGAAATTGTTTTTGTAGAACCAATTTGATCCTTGAAAAGAATTGTATCAGCTTCGAGATCGTAACCCCACAGGTAAGAGTTGACCGAGGCTAAAAGAATGTTGTCATTATTGACGGCTATAGTATTGTCAAGCGGAACACCACCTGAGAGTAAATAATTTGTATCGAGAGGAGCCAGGTAACGATACATCGCCATTTGCCAATTGATTGTGGGCGCTGGAGCGTTCATGTTGATTGAATTGGTAGCTTTAAAAGCTCCTTTTTTGTGAAGCCGTGACCCTTTAATTTTTTGACGCAATAAAAAAGATTTATAAGAATCGCCACCAGGAGTTGGAGCTTCTACGTTTTTTATTCGGGCATCAAAATCTGGTGTTTTATTGTTAGGCGTGTATTGATTGATCTTTTTAGCTGTGAAATTTTTAGGCTGATGTTCTTGTTGACTAAAAGATAAACTAACGCTACAAATACCAAAGATTGCAACTGTTATAAACTGCTTTAGCATACTTTTACAATTTCGTTTCTAATGTACGAAATTCTTGTATTAAAAGAAGTTTTCGTAAAGTTTATTGTTTACTAACACTTAACCTGTAATTTGCAATTGTGTTGGATTATCGCTAATCTTATTAGCTGTAAATTATGATGAAAAGAATTATTGGCGGTTCTGACCGTATCGATTTTCCGGAATTAGAACTCGAAAATGTAGAGGCACGAATTGACACAGGAGCCAAGAGCTCATCGATCAGAGCCAGCTACATCAAAGAGACAGAGAAAGATGGTAAGAAGATTTTGCGCTTTTGCCTGCTGGGAAATCGAAAAAAAACGTACTATTTTGACCAGTATTGGACAAGAGAGGTGAAGAGTAGTAACGGACAAACACAAAAGCGATTTGTAGTAAAGTTAAGGGTCGAGATCTTTGGTCACAGGACCCTGACTGACTTTACTTTGGCGCGCAGAAAAGAAATGCGCTATCCGGTTTTACTGGGCCGTAGATTACTGCGCAACCGTTACGTAGTAGATGTGAGTAAAAAGAATTTATCATACGATCAAAAGAAGATAAACAAGGATGCGAATAGCAATATTATCTCGTAACGCGAATTTATATTCGACAAGAAGACTCGTTGAGGCTGCCGAGCAGAGAGGGCATGAAGCCATTGTATTGGATCATTTAAAATGTTCTGTTACATCTGAAATCGGCAATCCTCAAGTATTTTATAACGGTAAAGAAGTAAAAGGCATCAACGCGATAATTCCGCGCATTGGGAACTCTGTTACGATGTACGGAACGGCAATTGTTCGCCAGTTTGAAATGCAAAAGGTCTTTTCTGCAAATTCATCATTGGCAATAGTCAGAGCCCGGGATAAACTGCGCAGCATCCAAATTCTATCACGTCATCACGTTGGTATTCCCAAAACGGTTTTTGCCAATCACGCTAAAGACATTAACAACCTGATTACGCTAATCGGTGGTCCGCCAGTAGTGATTAAGTTACTTGAAGGAACACAGGGAATTGGCGTTGTCCTTGCCGAAACGCGCAAAGCAGCCAAGAGTGTAGTGGAAGCTTTTCACGGTCTCAAAGCTGATATACTCGTTCAGGAATTCATCAAGGAAGCTGACGGAGCTGATATTCGGGCATTTGTTGTCAACGGAAAAGTTGTTGGTGCCATGAAAAGACAGGGAGCTGAAGGTGAATTCAGAAGTAACCTACACCGTGGCGGAACTTCATCAGCAGTTAAGTTATCACCTGCTGAACGTAAAGCGGCAGTTGCTTCAGCGAAAGCGATGGGATTATCTGTTGCTGGTGTAGATCTCTTACAGAGTTCTCGCGGACCACTGATTTTAGAGGTAAACTCATCTCCGGGGTTGGAAGGAATTGAAAAGGCTCTCAAAAAAGATATCGCCACTCGCATTATCCAGTTCGTGGAAAAAGGAACAGAGAAGAGAATAAAGGTCGATAAAGTGGGAGCGTAATGCGGAGGTTTTTCATATTTCTGTTAGTTGTTATCCCTTCATTGACAATTGCTCAGCGAAACTTCACTAATATTGATTTCAGGGATGGAATATATTTAAAATATGAAGACTTTCAGCTCAATGATCCGCTCTTGCCGCAGGAGGTTTATACACCTCTAGATAAAAATGACCCTGAATTTTTCACGAAATTGTTTGAGCTCACGAGCTTTAGATATGAAAACGAAAACGGTGAGCTTGTGAATGTTTTTACAGATGAAGTCTTTGGGTTGTGCGCAAACGGAAATCCTTATGTGCAGGCCGGTGGCGGTTTTTACAAGATAATGGTCCTCGGGAAATTGTCGTATTTTCTCATTAACGATGTGCAAAGCGGATTTAAACCACAGGTTGGTTTAGCCGCAGGAAGTTTTGGTACTGCAGCAGGAGTTTCAATTCCGGTTGGAGGCTATTCAAATGAAATGCGCTCTTTCATTTTTGAATTCCAGAGTGGAGAAATCAAGGAAATGACTCCGCAAAATGTGGCAGAATTCATTAAGGATGATGAGCAGCTCTATCAGCAATTTATGAACCTCAAACGCAGAGAGCGCAATGTGGCCATGTACATTTATGTGAGGAAGTACAACGAGAAGTATCCGGTATCGTTTCCAGATAAAAAAGAAGGTTAGTTTTTTCTCAATTTCACAGTAGCAGCAAATTACTGTCAATTCATCAATCATTGAGCTTAGAAAGAAATTCCTCAATTTCTTTAACTGTTTGCTTCGCTGTTCTTCCAACTCCGATTAATGTAGCAGATGCAAAACCCGTAAACCCACCATATCCAACGAGCCACAACCCGGGATGATTGATTGCACGTGTTTTATCTGTCTCAATTTTTCCTTTCTGATCTGTTTTCACTAAAGGTTTGAGGTGTTGGGTAGCATAGCCAAATCCTGTGCACCAAATAATAACATCAATTTCCTCGAAACTTCCATCAGTCCATGATACTCCATTCTCTGAGATGCTTTTCAGTTGTTTTGGATTTTCGTAAACGCCACGCTCACGAGCTTCTTTTACAGTCGGAACCATGACAATATTACCCAGGTTGTACTGGCTCGCATCAAAATGTTCACCCTTTTGTTTGGCGTAGTATTTTGCTGATGCCACATCAAACAGAACGTGTCCGTCCACATCATCAGGGAGGAAGTCAGGTGAGTTTTTGGTAGCCCAGTGAGTGTCAGAAACTTTTGAGACTTCAGCTAAAATCTGTGCTCCGCTATTTCCTTCTCCCACGATCAGAACCTTTTTGCCCGTGAGCCCATCAGGTTTCTGATAGTGAGCAGAATGCATTTGCTTTCCGTTGAATAGTTCTTTTCCCGGGACATTCGGGATGTAAGGATTTCGCAATGTGCCCGTTGCCGTGATGACTGCCCGGCTCTGAACGTTACCTTTAGACGTTTTTAAAGTGAAAAGATCATTCTCTTTGTGCAGACTCTCAACTTCCACAGGGCGCTCCACCGGTACGTTGTACTTCTTTTCGTACTTGCAGAGATAGTCGATCACCTCCTTGCGCGTTGGGTAACGCTCTTTTGAAGGCGGCATGAACCAACCCGGCAGTGAGCTGTGCTTTGCAGGCGAAAATAGCGTCAATGAATCCCAGTACTCGTTCCACGAACCTCCACATTGCCGGGATGCATCGAGAATTGTGTAATCGATATCAGTCCTGCGCAAATAGTAGGCACAGGCGAGCGCACTCTGTCCCGCGCCAATTATGATGAGGTCTTTTTTCATGTTTTATTCGTATTTCCAGCGTTTAGCTATTTGAACCAGTGAAAGCATTATGGGAACTTCAATTAGGACTCCCACAACAGTTGTCAAAGCAGCTCCGGAGTTGAGCCCGAAAATTGCAATTGCCACAGCCACAGCCAACTCAAAGAAGTTGCTGGATCCAATCATTGAAGCTGGCGCACAAATACGGTAAGGCAATTTCCAAAATTTTCCGGTAAACCAGGTTAGGAAAAAGATGAAATATGTTTGAATGGTTAACGGTATAGCAATGAGCAAAATATGAGCGGGTTTGTTGAGGATTGTTTCACCCTGAAAGGAAAACAGGAGTAGGAGAGTGGACAAAACAGCTATGATTGAAACGGGTTTTAAGGTTGGCAAAAACTTTTCATTGAACCATTTTCTTCCTTTTCGCCTGATGAGGTACTTGTTTGTTAGGTATCCAGCTACGAGGGGAATCACAACAAATACGATTACAGAAGTAGTGAGTACATCAAATGGAATTTGAAATTCGGTAATTCCAAGTAGAAATTGAACTATTGGGATAAAAGCAACGAGTAGAATAAGGTCATTGATTGAAACCTGAACGAGCGTGTAGTTTGGATCTCCACCTGATAAATAAGACCAAACAAATACCATTGCTGTACAGGGAGCGGCTCCTAATATTATGGCTCCGGCTATGTATTCATCAGCCTGCTGAGGCGTAATAAAGGCGTTGAATAGGTTATCAAAAAACAACCAGGCAAAGAAGGCCATTGTAAAGGGTTTTATCAACCAGTTCACAATCACGGTTAGGCTGAGACCTTTGATATTCCTACCTGGTTTTTTAAGTGAAGAAAAGTCGATTTGAACCATCATGGGGAATATCATCATCCAAACCAAAATAGCGACCGGAATATTGACGTGAGCTATTTCCCACGATGAAATCACAGCCATTTGATCCTGAAAAATCGATCCTACTGCAACACCAACTACAATACAAATCAACACCCACACGGTAAGGTATTTTTCAAAAAAGCCAATTCCGCCTTTCTCTTTACTCATCTGTTTTTATTTTTTTGATCAAGTATTTTATTTCTCTTGCAATCTGCATGTTAGTTTCTCTATAAAATTCCATTTCACGGTCAGAGCCATCATAGCTGCCCGGGTCTGAGTAGGTGAGTGAAAAACGCATGCTGGCTTGAGGAATGAACGGGCAATTTTCATCTGCCTGAGAACAGGTCGTGATGGCAATATAGTTTTTGGGAAGCGATTCATCATCGATAGACTTGGAAAAGAGCTCGATAAGGTTCTCTTTTTTTGAAAACGATAGCTTGAAAATTGGATTATCAACTGGCCTTGTATCTTTTTTTATTTCAAAACCGGCTTCCTCAAGAACGTTCAATATGTTGGGGTGAACCTTTGTGACTTCGGTTCCGCTGGAGTAGGAGTGGATTTTGAGATCGTAGAGGTAGCTGAAGTAGTGCGACCAAACCTGAGCGAGCTGACTACGCCTTGAGTTATGGGTGCAAATAAAATTCAGGCTGAGCGTATTCGCTTCGCTATAAACAGAACTGAGCGACTCAGCAATATTGTTGAGTCGCTCAATTCGTGATGGTTTGATTTCAGAATCGTTGAGTGATTCCGTCAATAACTTCAGCCGTTTGTTTGGATCTGACTGTGACATAAACTGTGATTAGCAGCAACCGCCACCCGGAGAGCATTCTGATTGTGCAGCATCACCGGCCATTGCCATGTTGACTTCCTTCTTTTCAGCTCCGGCTTTTTGAGCAAAAACGGTGATGCTGAAAATACCGATGTCACCATTTTTAAATTCTTCCATTTTCTCGTTGCTGAGGTATTTTGAAAGGATATCATCTGGAATGGTAATGGTCTTTTCTTTTTGGATGGTGATGTTTTCAAATCCGGTTTCTTTGATGTGACCGAGGTAGTCGTCCTTTTGAATTGCTCCTCCAATGCAACCGGCATACATTTCGGCATCGTTGCGCAGTTCCTGGGGAAGCTCGCCAACGAGCACGATATCCGATATGCTGAAGTGTCCACCCGGCTTGAGCGTACGGTGAATTTCCTGAATCACTTTTTGCTTATCGGGAACGAGGTTGAGCACACAGTTGCTCACGATAACATCAGCAACGTTGTCATTGACCGGCATGTCTTCGATATCACCCTGCCTAAATTCTACGTTGTTGTAGCCCAGCTTTTCAGCATTTGCACGTGCTTTCGTGATCATCGCATCAGTGAAATCAATCCCGATGACTTTTCCTTTTTTACCCGTTTCGTGGCGAGCTACAAAGCAATCGTTTCCGGCACCTGAACCCAAATCGATTACCGTGTCACCTTCTTTGATTTGAGCGAACTGAGTGGGTAGTCCGCATCCCAGTCCGAGATCAGCTTCTTCATTATAGCCTTCAACTTTTGTGTAGTCATCCGTCATGATGTTGTACACTTTTTGTGAAGTTCCGCCCGCTCCGCAGCAGGAAGATTGATTTTCTGCTTTATCCTGTTCAGCTATTTCACTGTATTTCTTGCGAACAGTCTCTTTTAATTCTTCTGATTTATTCATGATATTTTATTTTAACAACATTCATTTTTGTATTCATCAAACAGACCAGTTAGCAGGTCTTTACATTCGTTCCATTTCGTTGCGTTGATGCAGTAGCTCATTGAAGATCCCTCTACAGTTCCCTGTATGATTCCCACATTCTTGAGTTCTTTCAGGTGCTGACTAATCGTAGCCTGTGCCAATCCTAATTCCTGCACCAGGTCACTGTTGATACAGGCATTGATTCTTGACAGATGCTGAACGATCGCAATCCGTGCAGGATGCCCTAATATCCTGGCAATCTTGGCCAATTCGTTTTGTTGTTCTGTGAAGA
This sequence comes from Salibacter sp., assembly GCF_031581065.1. Classification (NCBI taxonomy): domain Bacteria; kingdom Pseudomonadati; phylum Bacteroidota; class Flavobacteriia; order Flavobacteriales; family Salibacteraceae; genus Salibacter; species Salibacter sp. The sequence goes on along the minus strand of NZ_JAVLBN010000007.1, from coordinate 14,066 downwards.
GATCAGTACGTGTTACTCCCATCGTTACATTGTTTAATCGCAATATTACGATAAATTATTTGAATGGGCGCACTCATCATCCTCTTTTTATTTAGAGGAATAAATACATCTTTTCTTCAATTAGTTGGATTATAGATAGGGCGAATTGCGATTCGCCCGTGCCTATTATCAATGAAATTTATCTTTATTCCAATTAGCTGGATTATTTTTGATATATCTGCTAATGTTATGATATGATTTTTCGCTGCGGATGATGTGCTCGTAGTAATTTCGCTGCCAGATTTTATCCGTTGGGGCGAATTGCTTTGGGGCGAATTGCTTTGGGGCGAATTGCTTTGGGGCGAATTGCGATTCGCCCGTACGGGAATTTTTTGAAAAATAATATTCCTTAATCTTTTTTGTGGTAGCTCCTTTAAATCCGCGAATAATCGCCCCGATTGTATGAGATGGTGATTTAAATTCACCTACGTTGCCTTCTTTATTTTTTGAAAATTTGATTTCGATTATTGCATGAAAATGATTTGGCATTATGATGAATTCATGAAGTGCTGTGTTATCACGAATGAGAGGAGTTTTTTCCCATTCTTCTTTCACGATTTCTCCTGCTCTGTTCATTCTCATTTTTCCTTTTTTGATTTCCCCAAAATGGTGTATCCTATCCTGGCAGCAGAGGGTAATAAAATATAGTCCTTTCTTGCTGTAATCGTAACCTTTTAGGCGAATGGATCTTCGGTGATGTTTATTGGGGTTGTAATTCATGCAAAATTCTTTGGATTAAGGCTTTCTGCATTGTGTAATAAGATCAGGATGTTAATGCAAATTACTTTTGTATTATAGTTATATACTATAACTAATATAGTCAAATTTTGAAACTAAACCATTAAACCTTAAACTCTAAACAGAAGCAACCTACTCCAAAACCTTAATAAACAGTTCATGCTTTTCAGAGTAGCTGTTGGAGTTAAACACGACTTTATGCACTCCGGGTTTGAGGTCAGAGATGTCGATTTTCAACTCTGCTGTTTCGTTTATCGGAACAGACCAACTCTGCTGGGTGAAACGAATGCTAGCCGGGCTCTGACCGATAGAGAATTTCAGCGTTTCATTACCGGTATTCGTGATTTGGGTCGTGATTTCATCAACTGGTAAAGTTTCGATAACCGGATCACTGAAACGAAAAGTTGGTAGCTGAACGCTTTGGTCTTTCATCTCGATCCAGTTGATGGAAACTTTTCTTGCGAGAGCAGCGCTGTTACTGTAAACAGAGTTTATTTGGTTGCTGTCTGAATCACTCACTTCATCTGTGCTGAAAAACTCGCCAAACGGAATTTCATAAAAGAGGAGATCTCCACGGATGTAGGCTTCGTTCAGAACCGAATCGGTGGTCATGGTGTTGACCAAGCTGTGAATTCGTCTCTTGGCGAGGTTGAGGTTGTATTTGCTGGATGCGATGGGAGAGGCATAACCCTGAACACCGAGCTGAATGCGCTTTCCATTTCCGATCAATGAACTGATGGTGTCCATCAATGCAGTGAGGATTTCATCGCGGTCAACAACATAATAGTCGTAGAATTCAGACTTAAAACCAGCGTTGTTTTCTGTGTAAGTTGACAGTTCTTTACGGTAGGTTTCTATGACATCAAAATAGGTTTGTTCAGTTGTTGTGGCATACGTGTTTTTATCCGGCTGATCATTGGGAAAATACATTTCGAGCGGCAACAGCTTTAAATTGACCAGCTTTTGCGTAATTTCATTCGGGGCATCCTCTACGATCAGAGTATCGGGTTCAATAACCGTATCTGGTTCAACCGGTTCTTCTTCAACTTCAGGAGCTTCGATTTTTTCAAAGCCGTAAATCTCGTTGCAGCAGGTTTTGCTTTTGATCGCCATGCCGCCTTCACGGTTTGATACTAAAAAGCCCATGCCGTAAAGATCGTTTCGGTTGAAGTATAAATCATTCACCGATGTATTGATAGGATGGAGGAGGTTTTCCGGTTCAGACAATTCATTTGGGAAACCTGTCACACGAAAAACATCCTGTCCGCCAAATCCATTGTGCCAGTCTGACGAGAAATAGAGCGCTTTGTGTGCTGTATCGTAATAAGGTGTGATCTCATTTCCGGGCGTGTTGATAGCCGTGAGGTTTTGTGGCTGAGAAAACTTACCATTAGGCATCAACGAGCTGTACCAGATATCCATTTTGCCCTCACCGCGCCTGAAATCGCTCGAGAAAAACACATACCGTTTTCCATCGATCATGACAGGAAAAGCCTGGGTAGATTCATATCCGCTGCGGTTGAGTTGCTCCACGTATTCGAAGGACGACCACTCGCCATTTTCCTTTTTAGCAGCGTAAATGTGGCAATTATCATCGCAGCGTGTTACTACAGCAAATGTTGAATCGAAGAAATAATTAGCTGTGTGGACAAAGCTCTCGTTGATGTCATCAACTTCGCTAATCGAATAAACTTCGTTGGTATCTTTTTCCACGGTCAGAACCTCAGTGAAGTAGCTCTGGTCAGCGTTCGGGATTCTCCACGAATAGCCGGTGTCGTAGCGCAGAGCTGCAAAATAAAAACTCGAGTCATAGCTCAACCACGGACTCAACTCTGAGTAAATTGTGTTGATAGGATGTTCGTAGCGGTAAAACTCTACTTTGTTGCTGTCGAATTGATGTTCATAAGCCCATTCACAGGATTCAAGTTCTTTTTTGGCTTTTTTGGTATGCCATGCAGATTTATAGCGGTAAATCTTGCTGTACTGCTCAAATAATTCGCGGGCCTGCAGGTAATTGCCTCTGTATTTTTCCATCTCGGCCTGGTAGTATAACGCGAGCGGATATTCATCCATGTCGTCCTTTTCAACTACATAAGAAAAGAGCTCTTTAGCATTCTCGTAGTCATTCGTTTTGCGGAAAGCTTTACCCGCATTGTAGGGGTAGGCCAGGTTCTGACTATCGAGTAAAAAAGCTTTTTGATAATACACCGCTGCCCCGTAGTGATCGCCCTCACGGATTGCGTCATCGGCCAGCTCGCGGAATTGATCAGGGCTCTGACCAAAACTGTTGCTACCCAGCATCAACAAAAAGATAAATCCTATGAGCGACTTTATTCTCATTACAAAAAGGTTGGACAGTTTTTGAATTTATTTCGATCAGGTTTGATGTATTCAATGGTATACAGCAGCGCAATTTCCCATGCACCGCGGTTGTTACTTGCTCTTTCCAGTGATGAAATGTTGATATCATAAGACAGTCCTAGTTTCCATTTATCGATATGCGCACCGGCATAGAGAATGGCGGCATCGTTGTGTCGATACCACGGACCCACTTCAATGCTTTTGTTTTCAAACGGTGAATCGCTGAAGTGGAAGGCAAAATTAGCTCCGCCCATAATTTCCTGATGTGGCCCTTGCCTCATATAACGAATTCCGGGATTTACGTTGAATCCCTCAGTGAACTTTATAGCTGCATTAGCGTGAACGCTGTAGCGCATGTTCATTTGAGCAGTTTGACCAAACCACGAGTTTTCAGGTTCTAGTGCATTGTGAACGGCTAATCCAGCTTGAAAATATTCACGTTTTGATTTTTGAGAAGTGTACACAGCTCCGGCATGTAGATTGAAAAAGCGTTGCGTTTCGTATTGCAAAAAACCAGTCTCAGCAGTTGGAATGCTGGGATTGAACGAGCCGTTATCGTATTGATCATCAAAGAAAAAATCACCAAAGTTGAGTTGTTGGAATTGGAAAACAGGTTGAGCTCCCAGTGTCAATCGCTGGGTAGAATCAGCCGATAGCTTGAAAGTATAGCTGAGCGGAACTGATATTTGCGTATTGCTGTAATCTCCGTCACCGGCAATATCGTTGTAAATCATCAATCCTACTCCGGTAGAAGGGAGGATGTTGGCGATATCAGCAGAGACTCCACCCGTTTGAAAAGCTCGTGTTACAGATGCCCATTGATGGCGATAATGCGCACCAAAGCGGTATTTTCCCAAAAAATTGCCGGTCAGAGCCGGATTCGTGTAAAGCGGATCATTGAAAAACTGAGTGAAGCGCGCATCCTGAGCCTTCAGCCCGATGACGAAAAAGAAAAACGCTATGTAAATTACCAGTCTGCGCACTATTTTAATATCGTCACGTTTCCTTTTTCAAAATATTCCTGCCCGTCAATGCACGTCAAATCGAGGTGATACACATAAACACCGTTTTCAACGCGGCTGTCGTTCCAAATGCCGTCCCAGCCCTCTTGCTGATTGGTCGATTCAAAAACGAGCTCACCCCAGCGGTTGTAAATCTTAAATGTAAGCTCGCTGATGTTTTCACCTTTAACGAGCAATTCATCATTTAAGCCATCTCCATCGGGAGTGAATGCATTGGGGACGTAAATCTCAGGTGGACCACAAATGAGTTCTTCAACCACAACGGTTACTTCAGCTCGGTCAGAGCACTGCGGGTACTGGCTATCAGTTACAGCCACCTCAAAAGTTGTGGTTTGCTGGGGCTGAGCGATAACACTTGCGAGCCCGTTTGAAACGAGAACATCCTCAGGAAACCATGAGTACGAATAAATAGACGAGTCTGGATTTGCGAGCAGATCTACCGTTTGTGATTTCAATATCGTGTCCTGACTCGCCAGTGCTGACATTACTCCCTGATTGAGTGATGAAACATCAACTGTAGCAGTATCTTTTCCCACACAACCGCTATCGTTGATCGAGGTTACAATGTATGATGTTGTAGTTGTGGGAGTTGCAACAATACGTTGGCTATCGGTTGGAGTGATGATCGTTTCAATCGGTTCCCAGGAAAAGCTGAGCTGATTTTGCGGAAATTGGTTTTCGGCAAACAACTGAGCAGAATCGTTGAAGCAAACAATGCTGTCGCCATCGGTTTTGACAGTTAAATCACTTACAACTAAACTCGTTGAGTCGATTGCTTCACATCCAAAAGCTGTTGTTGCTTTGAAATAGAGAGTGTTTACACCTCTACTTGCAGAGAAGTTGAGCGTTTGCTGTGTACCAACAGGGTTTGAAAAATCGGGGAGCGTATCCCACTGGAAAGTTGGGTTATCACCCTGTGCAGTTCCGTTAATCTGAACCGGGTTTTGGTCAGAACACGCGATAAGCAGCGAGTCAGTGTTAGCTGTAATGGAGTCGATTTTTATCGAGTTGTAGAGCGTGTCCACACAAACTGATGTAGCTAACAATGTTAGCGTTGTATCTGAATTCAATTGTGCTGAAGTTGAAGAGGCGTTAGGGTCGCCCACGAGCCCGCTTTCAACCCAGGAGTAAGTCGTGTTCGGTTCTGACTGTGAACCAATTTGTATGGTTGAATTGAGGCAACCTGTATCAGCCACATTTTCAGTAACCGGTTCAATCACTTCAATTTGCAGTTCTGTTGTATCAATTTGAGTACAAATCCCTGTATCCAAAGCAACAAGTTGAATGGTGAAAGTGCCGGAATTGCTGAATTGGTAACTCGGATTTACCTGCATGCTGGTATCTCCTGTTCCAAAATCCCAGAAAAACTGGGCTGAATCAATGTGTGTTGATGTATTGTTAAAGTTAATATCGTAAGGGGTGCAGCCGGTTCCCGGATCGTCAAATCCGGTGATTAAAGGATCTTGCTGTTGTACTGATAAAACATCAATGCTATCGGTACGCTGGCAATCATTTGATGAGATAGCTGTGAAGTAGTAAGTATTTGCCGAATCAGCCTGTAATGTAGAGTCTGTCAATGAAGTATTGAGTGTATCGGTCAGAGCCAAATCTGTACTCCAAACAAACTGGTTTCCTGTACCAAAGCTGTTTCCTGAAAGATTGAGCGGAAATTGATCATCGCATAGAAGTGTGTCGTTTGGAAGTTCAATTTTCACAGAATCTACCTCTACTGGTTGAAAAACAGTATCAGGACAAACACCATTGTCGATGATTAATTCATAAGTGAAATCAAATGGAATTGTAGTAGCAGTTCTTGGGATTGTTGTATCCAACAAAAACTGTGATGGTGACCAGTTGTAGGAGATTCCGGGAGTAGGAGTGGAGTTAGGTCCTATTTTAACTTCTTCGTTAATACATTTTGTTACCGTTGGGAGTGTGTAAGAAGTATCGTTACTTACTGTTATTTCTTTGAAGAGCGTGTCGTTGAGATTACAGGAAGCAGTATCAGAAAGTACCAGCATCACGTTGTACACTCCTGCTGAGTCAAAAGTGTGTATAGGCTCAAATAGGTTTGAGGTATCTCCATCATCAAAGTCCCAGTAAAAGTTAGTAGCACTTTGTTGTAAGCTTACATTTTCAAAATCTACTGTAAAAGGAGCACAACCTTGATCTGGTGCGAGAAAATCTGCAACGACCAGTGGCAAGAGGAAGTCAATTTTAAAGACAGCGAGATTGCAGCCATTGGCATTGTTTGTTGTACTGTGTGCTCCGGGATTAGGGTGAGTGGGGAAGTCAGAGGAAGGAGGAGAGGAGGCAGTTGCACAACCAGCACAAACAGCCTGATAGACTTTCCCTTTTTTGTCAAATCTACTCGTTCCGCCATCAACGTGTTCTGCTGCGGATCCGCCCATAAATGTTGCGTAATCGAGTGATGAGGCGTCATCAGCGAGCTGCATGAGGTAGAAATCGTTTCCGTCTGTCGTGCTCTGAATAGGATTTCCGGCAGTAGGTAAACCATTTGTACTCAAACTACCTCCCTGAATTGAACTTCCCCAGCCAGAGAGGTATACAGCGTTGCAGAGGTCAACTAAAAAGGCTGTTGGAGAAATATCAGGGTCGCCATCGCCACTACCAAATCGGGTAGACCAAATTATGCTGTCGAGTTGTGGTGAGAGTTTCGTGATGAATTGGCCACCAGCCGGTACATTGTACTGAGCATTAAATATCAACTGGCCAGAAATAGCTGCTGTTTGCCCAAAAATATAGACATCGTCATTGTCGTCTGTTTCAACGAAATAGCTCTGGTCGTAATTATTTGAGCCCCAGTAAGAGCTGTGGATCAGGCTACTCCCATCTTCGCTGATAAGTGACACAAAAGCATCGATTCCACCATTATGTGCTGTCCCTATAACTCCGCTCGTTGTTGGGAAATTAATGGATGAAGTACCACCCGAAACATACAATCGGTTCTGATCGTCAAAAGCGACTGAATACAAACCATCAGCAGCAATACCTCCCAGGTATGAAGACCATGTGAGCGATGTGAGGTCATAGCTCATTTTGAATATAGCTGCATCGAGGTTGTTTGTAGCTCCCGGTTTTGTTGCCTGAAAAGGCGATCCAGCGATAGGAATATCATCAGATCTCGTACAGGTTACAATCACAACATTTTGGTTTTTGTCGATTGCGATTTCACCTCTCACTTCATCGGCATAATTGAATTTTGTGGGGCCGTCATTGAGTCCGTCATTGTGTGTCCCGCCAAGGAATGTAGAACCCAATAGGTTATTTCCGCTGGAATCGAAACGTGAGATCACAAGGTCAGATCCATTGTCAAAGAACACTCCCAGTCCAGCGAGTAAATTGACCTGATTGACATTGTTTTGATCTATGTTAAATGAAGTATCGTAACTCGTTGCAATCACAGGATAATCCTGAGATCCTGTTGTTCCCATGAGGTAGAGTTCCTGATTATCATTAACAACCAAACTGTGAGGAAGCTCATCACCCGAACCTCCAATGTAAGTGCTGTAGATTGGTGCTGTACCATTCGTATCCCATTTTGTAATGGCGATGTCAGTTCCGGTCAATGTTGGAGCACCAACCGGAGCACCACCGGTGCCACCGGCCCAGCTTGTTTGAAAAGCTCCCATTGTTGTGGGATATCCGTTGTCAAATACTGTACTGGCAGAGTAGAGATATCCACGCGCGTCAAAAGTTGCGGAATATCCAAAGTTGTTGGCTGTACTTCCTGAATAAGTTGAAAAGATAAGTGTGGGATCAATGATAAGTGGTTCTGACCGATTGTACCCATCAGGAAATTTAAAACCGATTGATCCGTCTTCTAGTTGTTTGAAAAAGCACTTGACTTCGATTTCTTCACCGTTGATAAGCTGGTAAGCATACGGCCTGTTTTCAGAAATATCGAACAATGATGTACTTAAAGTAATCGATCGTTTTCTAATGGTAACATCATCTAATCCAGTATAATTCCATTTAATAACAGCAGGGTCAGATCCCGGGTTAACGATGAAGTCGTACTTGAGCTGATTCTGGCTCGTGTAAAGCCGCATATCGATTCCGTTGTAAAGCGACTGCCATTGCACTTCTCTAAAAGCCGGAACTTTTTTCGCCCATTTATCAGGATTGTTCCCTATGTAGTAATTGAACCAGTGCTTGTATTTTTCTTTACCCTCAACAATTGATGGATTTGCATCAACAAACTGCATTTTAAAGGCGTGATGCTGCATCTTTTGGTTAGGGTTGGAGTCTGCTTGAGGGCTGTGGTGAAGATCCTGTAAAAGTTGTGCATCGTATAGGTGATAGGTGAGAGCGTCTTTTTCGGCAAATATATTTCCGGAGGGAATTTCAGCATTGAAAAGTACATTTTCGTGGAACTGACCATGGTTGATGATGAATTTGTATCCAGACTCTACAGCAAAGCTCAATGCATTGCACAGTCCGAGAAAAACCAATATAACCCCGAGTCTTTTCATGTGTTCTAAAATCGAAAGTTACCAAATATAAGAATGATAATCACATTAGAACAGACGAAAATCATTCTGCAAAAGACGGCTTCACCCTCTTTTTACAAGGTAAACACCTAAGAACAAAAAGAGAACACCTAAAACTCTAGTCCACGTAATAGGCTGAACCGGAACATTTAATATTCCAAAGTGATCGATAATAATGGCCCCTACCATTTGGCCGGTCAAAGCCGCAGCTAAAAAGTTTCCGGCTCCTATTATCGGAACTGACAAAAGTGCCATGGTCACAAAAATAACTCCAAGAAATCCACCGGTGTAGATGTACCACGGATTACTCTTGAGCATGCTCCAGGTTGGAATATCGGGATTGATGATGATGAGTAAGATGAAAAGGAAAAAAACGCCACCCAAAAAGGAGATAAAAGTCGCCTGTAGTGGGTGATTCATTTGCTTACCCAAAATACCGTTTAAAGCTCCCTGTAGCGGAATTACCAATCCGGCTGCTAATGACAGAACGATAAATAAAGTTGAACTCTTCATAATTATTCGATTAATCTAAGACAGATTTTTAATTTGAGGATACGCTTTACGCTCTCATCAATCTGACTTCTGAATGATTCATTTTGTTCGTATTCTGCCTGCATTTCTTTCAAAAGAGCAGTTTCACTGGGCGGCATCAGGATCATGTCACAACCCGCTTCAGCAGACAGGAATGGAGCACTTTCACCAGAGCTCGTAGCGCCAACCATATTCATTGCATCAGTCGTGATGATGCCTTCAAACCCTAATTCGTTGCGTAGCAAATCTGTCACGATCTTTTTTGAAATGCTGGCCGGAGCTCCATCAGTTCCGTATTTTTCGTTGTTTTCAACTGCGATGTGCGCGATCATGATGCTCAAAACACCTTCTTCGATCAATGGTTTGTAAACATCAATTTCACGCAGTTTACCATCTATGTAAACCAATTGTTTGTGCGTATCACCTTCCACAAATCCGTGACCGGGGAAATGCTTGGCGCACGAAACAACATTTTCATCTTGAGTTGCCTCGATAAATGCTTTTGCTTTTGCTATCACACTGTCACGGTCAGATCCGAAACTACGCGACTTTATGGCTTCGTTGTTAGGACTGAGGTCCACAACCGGAGCGTAGTTGTAGTGAAACCCAAAATCTTTGATCGTTTTGGAAATATCCGTTGCAACCTGTGCTGATTCTTCTGGAGATTTGATGTCGATCGTTTTTGGGAATTTCTTTTTGACATCCGGTAAGCGACTGTTGATCAATGATGGTTCAGCATCAATGCTGTAGATAAGTGGAAGTTGATTTTGCTTTGATGAAATTGCGTTTAATGAATCGATGAATTTCTGGTGATCTGATCCGTTTCCTTTCAAAAAGATAACTCCGCCAACTTTGTTGTTCTTTACCAGACTCGCAACTGTAGCTTGTGGTTTTCCCAGCTCTCCGGCACTTGTGATGATCATTTGCGCAAGTCGCTCTTGAGTGTTGAGTTGATCAAAAACTTTGGCAACTTTCTCGTCCAACTCTGCTCGATTGGAATAGAAGTCATTGAGGGTAAACGACAGCTTTTTCGGCTCTGACCGTTGTGACGTCAATTTTTCTTGTTTTGGTTGTCCGTTGCAGGCGCTGAAAGTAGCGAGCAAGCTAAAGAGTATCAATTTCGTTTTCATCGATTGGTTCTTTTTCCTCAATTGTTTTGGTTTGGTAACGGTGGTTGTTCATTTTGGTGAATAGTACAAAGTCTATGGCTACGTGAGCTGTAGCTGCTGCTACAATTCCGGAGTATTCGTAAAGATAACCAATTCCGGCAATAACGAGAGTCATGTAAGCTCCGTAAATGGAAATGCGCCAGTCGCGCGGGTTGAGGTAGCCGTGAATGGCGACAAAGAAGATAGCTGTAATCCAAATTCCCCAGTAATGTTGAATGACACCTCTGAATAGGATTTCTTCACCAACACCTGCACAAACCGACATGAAAAGTGAATCCCAGGTATTCATTTTAAAGGATTTCACGAGTTTGCCGTAGCGGTTGAGAATATCGCTCATGAATTTTGTGAGTGTGATGCGCCAGGCTATGAAACCCGCTACTGTACCAATTGCGGCTCCTATGAGTAGCTGCACATACCACGATTGTTCAAATGCCCAGGGAAAGGAGCGGGGGTGATCTTCTACAAAACCAACAATTGTGATTCCGACAAGTGGAAACCCGATAAGGGTGATGAGACCGAGAAAATATAAGCGTTTTTTATCCATTCAACTTCACCTTTTCGTGAGGCTGAACAAATGTGCTACTTTAATGAGAGTACCGCAAATTTAGCTTGCAGATGTTGAATCGGGCTGTGGTGTATTTACCGTTGCGCTATCCTGAGCAGGTTGCTGAGCCTCTGATGGTATAGCTTCAATGCAATTAGGATTGTTTTGATCGGCTGAGGCGTTCTCTGCAAGGTTTTTCAGTCCGCCTTCAAATGAAGTTTTGATGGCTGTTTTCACAATTACGCCAAAAATTCGCTGGAAAGGATTGCTGCCCAGGTTGGTTTCAAATTTCCAGGTTACTTTAGTCCCATCGGGAACTTCTTTAAATGTCATTGTCCCGTATGATTTTGTCGATTGACCGAAATCGATTTCAGACTTTATTCGTTTGTTCTTTTCAACTTCAATGTAACGTAATTCGCCATGACCCTGATCCGGACTTTCCCAACTGTAGTTAGCTCCCAAACCTTTTTTTACCTGTCCGTATTGAATTGACATTGCCGAATCAACCTGCTCCCATGGAGACCATTGAGTTCTTTTTTCGAGATCGTTAACATGATCAAATGCAGCGCAAACAGGAGCGTTAACCACTTTAGAAACACTCAACTCAACCTTGCTCGGTTGCATGTAACCAACTACAATTACAATTAGTAGTAGGCCTATTAAAGTAAAACCTATAATTTTGAGAGCTTTCATGGTTTGTTAATTTTGGTAGTGCAAAATAATGAAACCTGTTGAAGTACGCGTGTTAGCGTAACCCCTTTTGATATAAATATTTGTGCGAATCGTGGAACTATTGCGTCACACCTTTATAACAGTCGTTTTGTTGAGCTTTTTAGGAGCCAATAATGTTTATGCCAAAGGCGATACTCTATCCGCTATGGTTATGTATGGAGAGAAAATGCTCTTTGAAGAAGTGGAAGAACTCAACAGGCCTGAAGCCTTACATTACAGGGACTCTTTAGCTGCGCTTCCCGATGCTTCATCTGATTTGATACAACAGTTAGATCTCTATTTGTCGATTCCAACCATGACGTTTGATGAAGTCTTTACGGTAATCGACTCGTTGTTTGAGCTCGATACTATTCCCTATCCGCTCATCAACCAGATCAATTATTTTGTTGCTCACCACAACTTTGAGGAGAATGAGGGTTTTGATACATCAGCTTATCCCGCTTCATTTTATTATCCCGAATGGAATACGAACATTCCCAATCCCTACAATTCAAAAGAGTTAATTGCCTCTGATACGGTGATCAATTTGCAACTTACAGGTAGCAAACTTTTAGAGGACTATCATCATCCTTATTCTGGTAAGATCACTTCTAAATTCGGTTGGCGTAATGGTCGGAACCACAATGGTGTGGATATCGACCTCCAGGTGTGGGATCCGGTGAAGTCTGCATTTCCCGGAATGGTGAGAGTTGCCAAATATTACGGAGGTTATGGTAGAGTAGTGGTTGTTCGCCACTACAACGGATTGGAAACGATTTATGCTCACTTGCACCGGTTCAAAGTAAAACCGGGCGATTTTGTTAAAGCCGGTGATGTCGTTGGTTTGGGTGGTTCATCCGGTCACTCTACAGGAAGTCACCTTCACTTTGAAGTTCGGTTTAAGGGCGTTCCGCTCAATCCGCACACGTTTATCGATTTCGGTTCTGAACAGGTAGAAAACGATGTGTTGGTTCTCAAAAAGACACAATTTGGCTATGCTGCTTTTCCTGCCGGCACGCACTTTCACAAAGTAAAACGAGGCGATTTTTTATATAAAATTGCAAAGCAATACGGGACATCAGTTAGTGAGATTTGCAGAATGAATGGGATAAGCAGGAATCAAACGCTTTACGTGGGACAAAAGATAAGAGTAATATGAGTTTAGACAGGTTTGATCTCACAAATTGGCGAAAGCATCCAACAGCAAAAGGAATTGAAGTTTTCTTCTTTAAGTCAGAACAGCAAGGTGATTACTTTGAGCAATTGTTGATCGAAAAAGGGATTTGGTACGAGAAGGATGTTGATACAGAGCAGGATCATTCAAGGAAAGTGATGTTCGCGGTCAGAGCCAACGATGTAAAACACGTGAAACCGCTGAACAACATGGCTATTGGGAAATACCGCAAGCGTTTCATCCCCTATAAAGGATTGCGGATTATCCTGTTTGTTTTTCTTTTGATCATGATCACTTTGTTAATTGTAGGACTCATCAAAGCATAAAACTCTTATTATTGCGTTACGTCATTATGAAGAAACTACTGAGTGCATTTAGTATCACTTTATTAACGCTGGGGTCTTTGAGTTTGAATGCTCAGGACAGGGTGCTCACTTTTGGATTACAGTTCAAACCCATGCTTCCGGTGAGCTTTTTAAATGCACGAACAGTTTCTAAGACAGAAAACAATGTTACTTACAGCAATAACCAGCAATTTGGTTATAACGCTGGCGGAATGATTCGTTACGGAATAAGTGACCGCTTCTCGATTGAATCAGGTATTTCCTATGTACAGCGCAATTTCAATTTAAAAGTCGATAGCCTCAACAACAGCTTTGAGGCCAATATGGATTACCGCCTTATCGGATATGAAATTCCGGTTATGGGGCTTGTCTTCATTCAGCTCGATAATCGTGTTTACATGACAGCCGGAATGGGAGGCGTGATCGACCTTTTTCCGTCAGATGTATTCAGCGAAGCTGATCGCGGAGACTACGTTCACGAAACGGTTCGCAGGAGTTGGATACAGGGATCTGTCATGGCGAATTTAGGTTTTGAGTTCAGGCACAAAAAACACGGAATATTCTACGTTGGCGGATCATTCCATCAACCATTTGACAGTTTTTATCTCTCTAAAATAGGTTTTTACGATTCACCATTAACGGAGAACACTCTCGATATTGAGGGAACATATCTCACCCTTGACTTCCGTTATTACTTTCCTGAACCTCCGATGGAGAGGAAGGTGAGGGATTAGTATCACTTCTCATCCATAAAGTTGGAGTAGTGATCGTAATGGCTGTAAACAGATTTTACGTAATTGTACGGCTCAACACCGCGGCAATAACCGTGTAAAACCACTTCATCCTGGTAGAACTCGGGATTACTTTTCTTGAGCAGCATTGACGCTACATTGTTATCCCACTTGTTGGGATCTTTATC
>NZ_JAVLBN010000079.1:0-5241 GCF_031581065.1 Salibacter sp. | reverse complement strand
ACTAACATCACTTACAGCACAACAGGTGCTACCGGAGCCACTTTCTCAGGGCTTCCTGCCGGTGTAACCGGTAACTTCTCGGGTGGTAACATCACCATTAGCGGTACTCCAACAGCAACAGGCACATTCAACTACACAATTACTTTGACTGGCGGTTGTGGAACCGTTACTGAAACAGGAACTATTGATGTTACTCCTGACAACACAATTTCGCTTACATCAGCTGCCGGAACTGACAACCAAACAGTATGTGAAAACTCAGCGATCACTAACATCACTTACAGCACAACAGGTGCTACCGGAGCCACTTTCTCAGGGCTTCCTGCCGGTGTAACCGGTAACTTTTCAGGTGGTAACATCACCATTAGCGGTACTCCAACAGCAACGGGCACATTCAACTACACAATTACTTTAACTGGCGGTTGTGGAACTGTTACAGAGACCGGGACCATCCAAGTTACCCCGGCAGCTTCTGCTGATGCGGGATCTGACCAAACAATTTGTGAAGGTGAAACAGTTGATCTCAGCACTTCAGGTACAACGCCATCAGCAAGTAACAACGCTGGTTTAACATGGACAACCTCAGGTGACGGGTCGTTTAGCAATGCCAATATATTGAATCCGATTTACACTCCGGGTCCAAATGACATTGCTAACGGATCGGTTACATTAACACTTACTGCAACCGGAAACGGATCCTGTGGTGACGCAACTGATACCATGACGATTACAATCAATGCAAAACCAACAACATCTCCAATATTCCACAACTAGGAACCGGAGCTAAAAACCTGAATGAAAAGTTGTCAATATAAACTCCTGATTCTTTTCATCTGTATAGTTGGATCGCAAAGTGTATTAGCCCAGGTGGTTGATACGCTTTGCGTTTCTGACCCTACAGGTGACTATCACGTTGACGGCTGGCCGGGAAGTACATTTGAATGGATTGTGCCTGATGGTCAAATCACCCGTGGCTCAGGCTCTGACTCAATCTCAGTCACATGGAACTCAACACCCGGGATTTATCCAATCAGCGTGGTAGAAACAAGTGCTAATGGCTGTATTGGCGACACTCAGTATGCTCAGGTTCTGATCATTGACCCTCCAAATCTCCAAATAAGCGGACCAAAAAGAGTTTGTGAAGGCGACACAGCTAAACTTACAGCGAGTGGAGGAATCGACTATGTATGGAATACGGGTGACACCGGTGAAGTTCTAACAATAAACCCTACTACTTCTCAAACTTACTCAGTAGTTAGCAATACCAAATGTGGGAATGACGCTACAAATTATGGTGTTACTGTTAAAGCTAAACCTGTTTTTAGTATTGAAATTAACGGGAAAAAATTCATCTGTGAAGGTGAGCAAACTCAGTTAGTAGCAACAGGAGATGCAACAGAATATTTTTGGTCTTCTCTTGGCTGGGGAAGCAGGCAACAAGTCACCAAAAACGGAACTTATGAAGTTACAGCATATTTAGATGGCTGTGAATCTTTTGATTCCGTAACCGTTGGCGAATGCCGAAACCTCGTTCCCTACAACACTTTCACACCTGATGGCGATGGCATCAACGATAAATTTGAGATCGATAAAATAGAGTATTACCCCAACGCACAGGTTGAAATCTACAACCGCTGGGGAGATGTCATTTACGAATCAACCGGCTATTCCAATCCGTGGGATGGAACATGGAACGGAACACCACTTCCTGTTGGAGCCTACTACTACGTGGTAGATCCAAAGGATGAGCGCGCTGAAAAAATTAGTGGTTACATCAATTTAATCAGGCGTTGATGAAACATTTACTATTTCTTCTGCTACTGTTATTATCGGTCAGATCCATGAGCCAGCAAGTTTACCAGTTCACCCAATACCAGGTAAACCGCTATCTCCTCAACCCTGCTGCAAGCGGAGTTGACGATCACACTGAAATAGTATCAGGATACAGGCAAATGTGGCTCGATTTAGAAGGAGCTCCAGAGAGTTTCTACTTAACAGCAAACATTCCCATCAACAAGCAGAAAAACAAAACATTTAAAAATAAACGAGCAAGACAATTCTACTATTCAAACAACAAATACAAACAACATCACGGCATTGGTATAATGATGTCAAAAGACGAGTTTGGTGCATTTCAAAAAACAAGAGTTCAGGCATCTTACGCTTTTCATCTTCCCGTAACCGGTCCTTATCGCATTTCCTTTTCTCCTCGTGTTGGATGGGGCGGTACAGCAATTGACGACAGAAAAGTTTCACTCAAGATTCAGGACGACCCCACTTACCAGTACTTTTTAGCACAGGGAGAAAACAAAAACAGCTTTGACCTGGATTTGGGTTTATGGTTCTACTCTGACAGGCTCTATGCCGGTTACTCCATGATTCAACTAATTCCGAATAACCTCACACCTGCTGATGTGTCAAAAGATGCTAAAATGTTAGCTCATCACCAATTGATGTTAGGCTATAGCTACATCGTTTATCACGCTAAAGATTTTGATGATCTCGAATCCCGCAATATCGTATTACATCCCGGAGCAATGATCCGTTATAAAGCCGGTGCCCCAGTAAATGTAGACCTCAGCTTAGAAGTGGACTTTGAACAGCGACTAAAAATTGGAACCACATGGCGCATGAATAATGCAATGGCTTTTTGGACAGGTGTTTACCTCGGTAAAACAGCTGAGCTCTACTATGCTTATGACTTACCAACTTCACAACTTCAGCCTTATCAACGCGGAGGTCATGAAATAACGCTTAAAATGAAATTATGGCGTAACCAATTCTCAACAAAATTTTAATCTGAGACATTTAAAATACTCCTCTAGCTTTAAAAAAGGGTTCATAATGTTATCGTAACAAAACCGTAAATCGATCAAAGCCGAAACTCAAAGCGGTTAATGATAATTTTGAAGTATCCTTTTCACCCATTCTATTCCGTTAATTGAGGTAATTTATAACATACAATTAACTACTAATATACATAGTTATGAAAACGTATTTGAGTTTTTTCGCAATTGCGGTTTTGAGTATTCTTAACGGAGTTGCTTTAGGGCAGACGACAATAACCATTGACTTCGAAACAGCAAATGATGGTTACTCGGCTTCAACAACATCTGGTTCGGGATTCACCGATGTCTTTAATAGGTCAAATCTAAACATCGGTGGGAATAACTCATTTATGTGGGCGGTTGAAGATTTTGGCGCAGGTTCAGGCGAGCTAGACTTGGATCCAATTAACATTACTGGTGCAACTGAGTTCACTTTTTCTATAGATATGATTGCACATCACTTCAAAGATTGGGATTCAACAGATGAATTGTTGATAACATACTCTACAGATGGTGGCAACAATTATTCTAACCTTATGTGGGTACAACATGTTAACGGTTCGGATGGCTATAATGAACCAGCAGCCTTAGACACTGATTTTGATGGAAATGGGAATTGTGGTACAGGGACTACTCTCCCAGCACTTACTACAGGAACCGAAGGAGGGTGCACAGTCTCTAATGATCAATTCGAAACATTTTCTACAACCATAACTGGTCTTTCTGGCGCAACAACACTAGATATCAATATTGAAGTTGTAAACCTAACTAGTGGCGATGAAGGTATCTATTTTGACAACATTCAAGTGACTCATAATGGAGGAATAGGCATTGCACCTCCCTCAACCTTTGAAGCCAATGCAAACAACATCTCTACTATCTCACTCGACTGGACGAAAAACGGCAACAACGATGATGTTATCATAGCGAGAAACACGAGTAATTCGTTTGGAACCCCTTCAGATGGAACAAGCTACTCTGTGGGAAACACATTAGGCGGTGCCGAAATCATCTACAAAGGTGGAGCTACATCTTATGTCGATGAGTGTCTAGATGGTGATCAACAATATTTCTATCAAATATGGTCTTACGACAACAATGATGATTACTCTTCAGAGTTGAGCGGTGATGCTACAACTGCAACTAAAGTAATATCTGGTGGTGGGGGAGCCACTTATACTGAGACCTTCATCAATATGGGTCCTGGTAATTCATACACAACTAAAACATGGAGTGGCGATAATGGATTTGGAACATGGACCGCCACTGATGCAAGAACTGATAGAACAATAAACGGTGATGCCATAACTGTAAGAAATGGAGAACTAACAAGTCCAACAATTTCAGGGGGGATCGATAATCTAACACTAACAACAGAAAGACAATATTCAGGAGGATCGGGTAATTTAACTGTAAAGGTTAATGGAAGCACTGTAGGTACTATTCCATATGACGGAACAACTCAAACATCAACGATTAACAACATTAATGTATCAGGAAACTTTACGTTAGTCATTGAAACTCCGAGCAATGGTGACAGAGTCGCTATGGATGACCTAACCTGGGATCAACCAGGTAGTGCTGCCCAATCCTCCACTACTCAAAACGGCAACTGGAGCTCAACAAGTACATGGGGTTCAGGTACAATTCCAGCATCAGGTAATGACATAGCCATCAAAAACAGCACAACTTTAGACGGAGACTACACCTGTGATACACTTGTTGTAAACTCCGGAGCTTCTCTAACCGTAAGCTCAGGCAATTCTTTAACAGTAAATGGAATATTCGTAAACAACGGAACAGTGACCATTGAAGATGATGGAGCATTGATTCAAACAGCTTCTTCAGATAACAACTGTGGTTCCGGATCATACACAGTAGAACGTACAGGGGGAAATTCTTCATCAGCTTATGATGGCTGGTCAACACCAATTGATGGGGTGAGTATTCACGATAACAGCGGTGTATTCAGCAGCACAAATCCGTGTGATATCTTTGTGTTTGACGGATCTGACCAAAGCTGGAAATACGACTTCCCAACAAACTACAGCACTACCTGCAACGGAAACGGAGTCACTTTTACAAGCCAATTCCTTATTTCCGGAGCTGATGGAAACATGGATGCCGGTCGCGGTTATTTAATTCCTGGGAATTCTACAGCCACGAGAACATTTAGCGGGAATAGCATAAATAATGGAGATTATACTTTTTCACTGGGCACTGGGACAAACCCAAACGACTCCCTCTCAAACTGGTCTGATGATTACTGGAACCTCATCGGGAATCCTTACCCGAGTGCTATTGATGTGAGTGATTTCTTAACCGCAAACTCTTCAAACCTCACAACGAGTGCGGTTTACGTGTGGTCAGATGACGGCACTTCCGGCTCAGGATACACAGAGTCTGATTACAT
>NZ_JAVLBN010000078.1:0-5420 GCF_031581065.1 Salibacter sp. | reverse complement strand
GTCAAAGGAGTTTGAGTTTTTTAAAACTCAATAATAAGTCTTAAAAATGCAATAAAATGCATTATTAGTGTTGTTATTCGTTGATAATTATTAATTTTATACTCAAAATGCATTAAAATGCACATTACATGTATTATTGAGCAGGTAAAACAGCGCAGGAAATCGTTAAATGTAACTCAGGAAGCATTGGCTGAACTATCTGGAGTTGGGTTACGAACTTTACGTGAGTTTGAAAGCGGTAAGGGAAACCCAACATTGAGAACACTACAAAAGATCGCTGATGTATTGGGAATGGAGCTGAGTTTGAACATCCAAAAAATTGATGATTGATGAGAAGAGCCAGAGTTTTATATAAGAATGAAGAGGCCGGAATTTTGGTACAACATGATAATGGCTCATTCACTTTTGAATATAAAGAGAGCTGGTTGTTGAATCAGCAAAAGCCATCAATAAGTCTTTCGTTTCCAAAGTCAAAGAAAGTATTTCGTTCGAAACATTTATTTCCGGTTTTTTACAATATGCTCCCAGAGGGCAGGAATAGGGAAGCTGTTGTTCAATTGAACAGAGTTGATCAGGATGATCATTTTGGAATTCTCACTATTGTAGCTAAAAATGACAGTATTGGTGCATTAAGAGTAGTAAAAGAAACTGATGATGATTGAGATTACTAATTGTCCGGGGACATTAACTGAAGGATTTGATACATACAGCACCCGATGCCTAAGACAAATGTTTGGTGGGAGGAAAGTTTCTCATTTATTGCCTTATAATTCTCCTCAATCAGGACTAGAGGATGAATCTGCCTTTGATGATAACCGAAGACAAATTTCTATTTCTGGTGTACAGGAAAAGTACTCAGTTTTACGCGATAAGAATAAATTGAGACTTGTAACCGGTGAAGAAAGAGGAGGGTACATACTCAAGCCAATTCCATCATTTGGAAGCAAAAAGGATCAGATACCAGCTAATGAACATCTCACCATGCAAATAGCGAAACAGGTTTTTGCTATTGAGGTAGCTGAAAGTGCACTCATTTTCTTTAAAAATGGCGAAATAGCATATTTAACAAAGCGGTTTGATGTAAAAGACTCTGGAGGTAAAAGAGCACAGGAAGATTTTGCTACACTTGCAGGTAGAACACCTCAAACTCATGGTGAGCATTACAAATATGAAGGTAATTACCTCGAGCTTTTTGACTTGATGAAAAAGTATGTCCCTGCTTATGCGGTTGAAGCTCCAAAACTAATGCGGTTATTAATCTTTAATTATCTGTTTTCAAATGGTGATGCTCACTTCAAAAATTTTTCTCTTTTAGAAACAGAGTTAGGTGATCACAGGTTGAGTCCAGCGTACGATTTGCTAAACAGTAGAATTCATGTAAGTGATAACGATTTTGCACTTGAAGATGGCCTTTTACCGAAAAATTTATCTGGTGGTAAAATAGCTGATCAGTTTTTAGAATTAGCTAATCAGGTTGATATTAGTGAAACAATTGCCCGGAGAATTTTTGATGAAATGTCTTCGAAGTCTAAAGAAGTAGAAGAAATAATCAATCGTTCATTTTTGAATTTATCCACTAAAAGACAATATTTGAAACATTATCAAAAACGGTTAAAACGCTTTTCGAAATAACCTATCTATGAACACTAAATTCAAATTACTTTTCAGTTGAATCCTCATTCCACAACGCATTTTTGGAGTATGGTTGTTTTATTTCATAAGTAGTTCACTTTTCAGTACAGAGTTGTCTGCTAAATCCGTTCTTTTTGTTGGGTTGCAATCTCTTGGAGTTCAATTGATCACATTGTTTGCAATTAAGACTGAGAAAATAAAGGAGATGCTCAAAGGGACTGATGTTTCTGTTTCTTTGTGGTTTATCTTATCCGGCTTTTTTTCGGATTTGCTCTTTGTCACAATTGACTTATTGATTTGATACTTTTAACTTACAATTTGCAATCAGAAGTTTTAATTCCCCATCTTTGAGTAGATCAATTTCGATAATAAATGCAAAAAGAGACAAGAGCTAAACTGCAGTTTTGGGGTGCAGCCGGAACGGTAACGGGTTCCAAAACGCTGGTTCGTTACAACAATAAAAAAGTACTGATAGATTGTGGAATGTTTCAGGGTCTGAAAGAGCTGAGACTCAAAAACCGTGATGATTTCCCTGTTGATCCGTCAGAAATTGATGCGGTGATTCTCACTCATGCTCATCTCGATCACTGCGGGATGTTACCGGCTCTTGTGAAAAATGGCTTTGCAGGTAACATTCACTGTACGGCACCTACTGCTGAATTGGCGAAAATTATTCTGCTCGACAGTGCAAAAATACAGGAAGAGGAAGCTGAAGAAGCTAACAAACGCGGATACTCGAGCCACAAAGAGGCCAAACCGCTTTACGACAGACAAGATGCCGAACTGGTTTTTCCGCTCTTCAAGATTCACGATAATTCGGAGTATGTTTTTATCGACCAGGAGATCAAGTTTCAGTTTCACCATGCCGGTCTCATCTTGGGAGCTGCAATGGTTGAAATGGAATTGGGTGAGGAGACAATAGTTTTCTCGGGCGACATAGGCCGGCAAAAACCGCATTTACTCTATCCGCCCAAAAAATTGGAAAAAGCTGACTACATTGTTTTAGAATCGACTTACGGAAACCGCAATCACCCTGATGAAGATCCGGTTGAATCGCTTGAACGTGTGATTCTGGAAACGTTGGACAGGCAAGGTATTTTGATGATTCCCACATTTGCGGTAGAGCGTGCCCAGGAAATTATCTACTTTATCGCAAAGCTCCGCCAGCAGGAGAAGATTCCGCGTATTCCGTTTTACCTCGACAGCCCGATGGCGAAGAGCGCAACGGAGGTATTTTACCGCTTTCCCGATTGGCACTTGCTGAGCAATGAAGATGTGCAAATGATGCAGGATGAATGTACGATGATTGAAGATTATTACCGCTCACAGATGATCATCCAGGATAAAAAACCGAAAATCGTTTTGGCGGGTAGCGGAATGATTACAGGTGGTCGGATCCTGTATTACCTGCAAAAACACATGGGAAATCCAAATAATACTATCCTGCTTGCCGGCTTTCAGGCTGAGGGAACCCGTGGCAGATCGCTCATGAATGGTGAAAAGGAACTCAAGTTCTTTGGTGACTGGTACAAGTTAAAAGCAAAGGTTGAACATCTCAATGCACTTTCAGCTCATGGTGATCAAACCGATTTACTCGATTGGGTTGGCCAGTTTGAAAACCGACCCAAAAAGATATTCCTCAATCACGGTGAGCCGATGGCTTCGCACTGCCTGGCGTTGAAACTAAAAGACACGCTGAACCTCGATGCTGAGGAAACCAAAATGGGCCTGACATACAGGCTCTGACCGAGAAAAAGCCTAGCTCATGTGACTTTTGATATCGTCAACGAGTAAACTCAACTTTTCGATGGTTACGTGCTCCATGATCACAATTTTGTACCAGTTTGGATTGGCGTGATTATCGGGTACCAGTCCAAATTTGAGGGCTGTTTCTTTGTTGATAAACTCGTTCTTGATGGTAACGATATTCGAGTGTTCATGTCGGTAAAACTCGATGCCGAGCTCGGTTAATTTATCACACATCCAGCCGGTTCGTTTTTGCAGGATAAAAACTTTTTCGTGCCAGCCGTACGGACCGTTTTTGTTCAGAATCATCCACACTGCAACTGCATTAGCGCCTGATCTACTTCCGATTAGCGTGTAATCTTCACCTTCAACGTAGCTGGCTTCTCTCGTGTTGGCAAAATGAATCATCCCTTTTCTGATAATGAAAATGCCCGTCCCGTAAGGTGCCTGCGCCATTTTGTGCGCATCGAGCGTGAAAGATGAAATGTGTTCGTTTTGAAAAGTGAGGTCTTCGTTTTTGTTGGTGAACGGGTAGTAAAATCCGCCATAAGCCCCGTCAACGTGAAGTTTGAAATCGCAGTCCAGCTCCGTTAAAACATCGGTGTAAACGCTGATGTCGTCAACAGAGCCAAACATGGTGGTCATCATGTTGCTGATAACGATAAAGTGTTTAAACCCTTCATTTTGAGCTTCTTTTAGCGTTTTGCGAAGCGAGTCGTGCTCGATTTGGCGGTTTTCATTAACCGGTGTTTTTTTCACGGTCAGAGCCAGCAAGTTGCCGACTTTATCGACAGAATAGTGCGTATCTGCACTGGCGATGATGGCGATTTCCTCTCGCGAAGCTCCGCGCTCCTGCATGAAAAAGTTGCGGTAGATCCACATTGCCTGGATGTTGGCTTCTGTTCCGCCCGATGCCACGTAACCGTCATAGTTGCCGGTTTTGCCCTTGAGAATATCCGTTCCGCAAATGGCGATCAGTTCTTTTTCAATTTGTTGGGTTCCTTTGAAAAATGACTCTGAAGAGCCGAGTGTGTGACAGCCGATATGGTTTGGGTTCTGAATGAGCGTGGAAATAAAAGGAGCATCTTTCACGAATGAGGCATCCTGGTTGAAAACCTTGTCATCGAGGTACGATGCGGGAATCCCAAGTATGTTTTGTTCGCTGAAGTTGACGTTGTCTTCAAGTGCCTTGAAAACGACAGACTTGATTTCTTCCTGTGACCTTTTTTTCCAAATCTTGCTCATAACGAATCGTCCAAATTTCTTATTGGGCGGCAAAAATACGACAATGAAAAAGGTTGAATAATGAGTTTTGTCAGGTTTGGAGCTTGTTGAGTTTAACGTTTAGGGTTTAACGTTTAAAGTGAGGTGAGGTCAGGCTGAAAGTGCTAACAACGAATGTTTGTAGCTTGGAGGTTTGGTCGAGCTAAGGTAAAAGGATTAACGAATTGGCTAATACTCTGTAAAACTCTGAGAAAAAACTGTTAAACACTGTGGTACAACTAATTTTCAGATTAAAACTACGAACATCAGTGCCGTAGGCACGACTTAAACCTAACTCTGGGTTTTAGCCCAGAGTAAAAAGCGAGCTGATCTCCCAACGAGTGCTGTAAGCACGGACCACAGAACAGGAATAAAATTTAGGCATTTAAAAAGTGAACCGTACCTACGTTACTTTGAGACTTGTTTTTACACTCAGGCTCCGGGTTATCACCCGGAGATAGAAGTGTGTCGTGCCTGACGGCACTTTTTGGTCTGGTTACGTAGCAATTCCGTTCTATTTGTTGGTCAAAGCGTTAGTAGTTTGTAACACTGTGAGCGATATGCTGTTTTCTACTCTGCGGTGACTATGGATATAGTTTAATGATCAGAATTTAATGCTTTAAATCAAAACTTCACAATTCGTTTGGTGATTTGTTGATGTTCGTTTTGGAGGCTCACGAAGTACACTCCGCTTGATAAACCAGGAAGCTGGAGCTTTTTGGAAATGGTTTTTCCATCACTATTCAGTTCTCTGCTCATGATTTCTTCTCCCTCAATGT